>JAGGXT010000126.1 GCA_021162905.1 Candidatus Odinarchaeota archaeon
CATCTATATGTACTATTACATATACATGGAGAGTTAATTATAAAGATGGCTAAGAGATTATTTGGGATGCAAGAAGAAACGCATTCAGCCCAAATGCGATAGTGCCGTCTCTAATATCGTAAACTGGAGAGTAACCCCTGAAGACAAAAATTTGAAAATACGGAGAAAGTTTGTATTTTGCTCGTATAAGGTGTGTAGGCTCGTTAAAGCATATATAAACTAACTCTTTTTTGCTTACCCATTTATTTATTTTTTCCAAGCTGGTTAATTTCTGTTGATTATAAATTCTGCGATATGGCAGAATTCTGAAATCTTGACCAATATCTACTTCTCCAGGAATTACATCATTCTCGTTGAAAAAATAGTATCGCACTCTCTCATTGGATTCTGAAAGTATTTTTATGAATGGAATTGATTTGTCATGCTTTAAAATTTGATTGAGTTCAAAGACAAAAAGATTATAAGCCTCTTTAAAGTTCGTATATGCCTCAAGTAATGAATTAAACTCATTAAAGTTTAATATCTCAAAGTTAAAATGCCGAAGAACATAAAATAAATTGTATATAGCGAATGGAAAATCTCCCTTATCGGCAAGCCTCTTATCAAAAATAGGGATATTAAAAAGATTCCCTCTGAATTGATATAACTCATCTAATAGTCCTTCTATTTTTGAAAGTTCTTCGAACTTATTTCTCACTTCTTGCAATTTTATATCATTATGGACTTCCAGGAGGATGTTTTCAAGATATTCTTGAAATAGGGCTCGGTCTTTTAAATCATATGTGCTTTTGATGTATTCATTTGCAATTCCATAATGTTCTATTGGTGCATATATGTCCTTATATCGCTCAAATTTTGTATAATCTTCAAAGGCTCGGTACACATGGTCGTAAAGCTCATTTCTTGTAATTTCCCTTTTACCCTTAAACACTCTCTGCAGATAATTATACACATAGTTGGGAACCAAAGCTATAGCGTTAAACTCAAAGTTAGCCCACTCTGGCTTTCCAGCAATTCTTCCAACTCTGCCAAATCGTTGGATAAAGCTTGATGCATTATCTGCCTCGAATATCAGCAGAATAGCTTTAAAGTCTATTCCAACCTCTATTGCTGAAGTTCCAATAATTACTTTTCTGTCTTTTTCGATAAATCGCGTGTATTTATTTAATCCATGCCAAGCGCCTATTGTTATATCCAAGTCATTCAATTTATCCTCTAGCAATTTTTTTACTTGTTGAGCCATATAGACAGAGTTTAATATTATAACTATCTTTGAATCTGGATCGTTATCTAAGACATCTCTATTTTTTTGTATGAAATTTCTTAAGAAATCCATATTTCGCTCAAACCATGAAAGAATATTGTCGTATCTTTCAATTTGCAGATAAGTGTCTGCAAGGGCTTTAAACTCCTCTCCTCTAATATTTAATTGATCATTTTCGCCAACCGATTGAATTTTTGCATTCTTAAAGATTCGAAAAATTTCATTTTTCAGTTCTTGATTTGGAGTTGCTGAGAGAAAAATAAATGTAGCGTCTTCATTAAATTCCGAAAACATTTTCAGGAAGAATAAAATATTACTTAGTTGCTTCCAGTTGTAGAGATGAAACTCATCGAAAATTATTGTGTTAAATCTTTGTAAGGTTGCAATAGCTATTTCTTTTGCGAATCTCTTAGCGAATCTGAATGATAGTGAAATGTAAAAAAGATCGGGATTTGTTACTAAGATTCTCTGATTTGAATACGTTGCCTCTAAGAAGTCCTCTAGAATCTCCCTTCTGTCGATTCCTATTTTTTTAGCGTACTTTGATAATTCTAAAGCAGTAACCTTCAGAACTATATTATCGCTCAGTTCGGTTTTTCTTAATACACTTAAAATTGTTTGATATTGATCTTCGATGAGCGCATTCGTTGGATATATGAAAATACTATAAGCATCCCCTCCCTCTAAAAGAGGTACTACAACAGAATATGTTTTCCCCAACCCTGTTCCGCATGTGTTAAAGAGTATTTTTGTACCTTTCCCCCCTCCCAGTAGAAACTCCCTCGCTAAGATTTGATGAGCATATGGCTGTATACCTAAAGAATCAAATAAGCCATCTCTGCAACTATATCTAAATAGACTTTTACCTTTGACAACTAATTTTATCAATCTTATTCGCTCCTTGCGTAAAAAGAAAAGGCGGGAAATATGATTTTTAGATCCTTCGAGTAGTATGCTTCATTAGACGATATAACTGCATCTTGAAACAATCTGTTTGGAGGAATATTTATTACAGTGGAAATACCTTCAAAATTTGCATCCTTTGGAAGGTCCCATGGATTTAATATTTTCACAATATATGGTTTATCAGGTTTTATTTTCTTTAATTCATAGATTTTTGCACTTATCGAGGCAGGGCTTCTCTTCTTACCGAGTCTTATAATACGTGGTAACTTGATTTTTTGACTTGAAAGTATGAAAAACCTAAACCTACTATTAGGTGAAATAGCCTCCTGCCTTACCATACTAGGTGGATAGTTCTTTGTAACTTGTAGCTCTCTATATGTCAGTAGTTCCTCTTTAGCACCCCAGATATAACTAGAAATCTTTACTGATAAGCCATACGCGGGAGTAACATAAATCCCAAGCTCGTTAATTTCGTTCAAATCCTCTTTATATTTAGGCTTTATGCTATCACTTTGAGATAGGAAAGCTGGTCTACTATTAGCCAAAAATATAGCATAGGTTAAAGCGTAATTGTGAATTACTGGCTGAATTATGACACGTCTTTCAATCTCTAGGGATGCGAAATGGATAAAGTCGAGAGCTTCTAATTCACAGTCATAAAGAAAATTATAAGTTTTGGGGACAGTCAAAGTAGATCCCCCTGTTATTGTCTCTGACTTTTTATGATTTCTGAGCTCATCTTCTCAGTTTCAGTTTCAAGAGCAGTCACAAATTCCTTTAACTTATCTTTATTCGAAAATAATTTTTCCCTTAACTCGTCCAATAAGCCTTTTGTCTGCACAAGATTCATAAACTCCACGGAATCTGAACTTCGCTCAATTAAGGATTTTATTATATTGTCGCTATATTTACTCAATGTCTCATTTGTTAGAACATCCACATCCAATAGTCCCTCATTTTTTAGTATATCATAGTATGCCATCGTTAATTCTAAGCTTGATACAGGCTCGGAATTTGCAAAGACAATTCCTACAATGTCAACTTTTAGATGTCCTGTTCTAGTGGTTATCGCACCATAACGTTTAGTATTGAGTAATAACCAGAGGTAATATATAAATTCTTTTTCTGTAACACTATGAAGTGTTGTAACAGTTGGATATACAACACCTGGTTTTATAACCTCGATATCGCCAAACGATTGTCCAGGAGATTGGGTATCCTCCTGTATAGCATTCCAGTTATATACCTCATATATTTTCTCGTATTCACGAATGCTGTATGCTGTACCATATTCGACTCGGGATTTTCTAACAATGCCCTCTGCTTTTGTAAAACCAAAAAGCGTACAGTCCACACACACCCCACAGAGACTTTGATTTAAGAAACATTCATTAACTTTTGCAATGTTCCTTCCTTCCTTCGTACATGGGATTTTTCCCAGAATAGATCTTAATAGTTGCTTTCCCGTTCGTCGTTCAGATGCTACCAGTTTCCTCATGAAAATTATAGATCTAGAAATAATTCCCTCATTTTCAAATCCCGATCGTGTTGATGTGACATCTAAGCCTTCAACATCTGTCCTAAAAATACACGGATCCACGGTTTCTCTCAAGGCTATTACTTGAATCCTTTTTGAAGAGAATAAAATTGGTATTTTTTCTTCAAAATATTCTTCTTTACCCTTTAACGCATCTAAAAACACATCAACTCACCACCTTTTCTTCTCCAGAAGTTTTATATTTTTTCCACTCCTCATTTAAGCGCATTTCAATCATAAACCAACATGCATTACGTAACTCTTTCCCAAATTTCCGAGCTCGAGCAAAATTTCCGTTACAAATACCCTTAAAAACCTCATCATACATTATATTAACGAAGTCCATTATCGCTCTATTTAGTTCCTCCCCGTAAGTCTTTATGAAAACCCTACTTCTCTCTACTTCTCTAAGTCTTTGAATCCTTGCAAAAATCTGACCAGCTATTATTTCTTTTGCAGTTGTGTCATCTATGTTCCTAGTTTGCCTTGCTTTTCCTAACTCTTCAAAAAATCTTGTAATGGGCTCTGTTTTTTCATACCGAGATGCATTACTACTCGGTAAATAAAATTTAAAATATGCATCAACAATCCTATTTACCAACCCGCCTTCACCACTCAATTATTTTCCCTCCTTTAGTAATATCTAAAATTTTACAAGATTCAATAAAGCTCTTATTTGATCTTATTTGGTAGTCTCTACCTCTTGTCGCATAAAGTGAGAGTGTCTCAGCAAAATATTTTGAACCAGGCAAACAGTAATCAACAAAAGTCTTTAGAACACGAGGTATTATTTGATGCAGAGCTCCTCTCCTCTCAATATAACGTGTATTGGCAATAATGCACATTCCAGCTAATAGTTTCTTTATCCTCTCTATTTCTGCTATTGAAATCTCTCCTGAGTCAAGTATCTTTCTCTCTAAAGAAAATTCAAGCACTCTTCTTATGAAGGAATGAGGATCTTCTAACTTAATAGAATAAATAAGTCCGCTGGATGGTGGAACAAAAGATTCGGTTATAAGATACTTACCACCAAAAATTTCATGAAGCAACAAGGCTACGTAAAGTGAGTTATACCATATATAGCTATCTGGGACACTCTTATTTTCAATTGGCGGATATCTAAATATAAACATGATATAGTGGGCATCCGTGGTAAGAAATGGTCTAATACCAATTCTTCTAGCTCTAGAAAATAATTCTATCCCTTCTAATTCCCCAGTGCTCAATATTATATTTTCGCTGTATCTTGTTAAATCGGCTGACAGGGACTCTCCGCCAAATTTTGACTCGACTGTCCTTTTCACAATCCCAGCTAGGTTCCTGGTAAATAGAACATCTGGCATTAAAAACAGATAAACACGTTTTTCATTACTTTCTATCTTCTCAGGGAACAAAATCGCTCTAAAAATGCATTCAAAAAGACAAATAGCGCAGATCCATCTTACGTTTAATGACTTACTAGCAATATTTCGATTTGTGAATATTCGAGTTGCTAATCCTGATCTTTGAGTTCTTAAAGGAAATCCAAAGCCACCAATGTTACACATAATGCAAACATATTTTTTCTTGAAATCGGTACTGCTACTACCTATAACTTTTGAATTTATATAAGCCTCAGGAGAAGCGATAAGCTCTTCAACACCCTCAATAAGATCATAATCAAGAAATATACAGTCAGAAATCTTTTTGGCTAACTCTTTCTTATAGTCCTCATACTTCATTCCTATTTGCTCTTTGAAGTATTCTTCAATTATATTATCTGTTGAATCTAATTCCTTTATAGCGTTTGCAATAACCTTACCCACAATGGAAAACATCTCTACTGCTGGAAACTCCTTGATTAACTTTCCATCCATTTCACAATTATAAAGAATTCCTGCCACAATCGATAAAATCTCGCTTTCTTTAATACCCGGCTTTAAATATTTATTAAGCTCGCTTTCTGGAACAATATACTTCCAAATTTTAATTTGATACTCTACACTCTTTTTACCAATTTTTCTAAATTCCTTAGCCTTACCAGCAATTCTATAATAGAAATTAAGCATTCTTGAAATCAAGACGACATCATATGTTGCATCTAGCTCCACACCTAACTTACTAAATGTATCTCTAAGTTTTTTTTCATTACTCCTCTTTGTAGGAGCTTTTACCCGTACACTTAGAGAACTATAAAAATTACCAGCATGCTCCATCACCTTGTCAATATCCAAGTGTATAAGGAGAAACGGATCTATAACTAAACCATATTTTTTATCGTTGTCTATTAATACCGTATCACTTAAATTCGAATTGATAATAATCTTTTTTAGCTCTCTCTCAAGTAAAGTTATAACATACTTTAACAAGTTCTCTTTTCTAACTTTAAAATCACCAGCTATTATGAAAAATGTTCTATCAGCCGAATATAACAATGGGTA
>JAGGXT010000242.1 GCA_021162905.1 Candidatus Odinarchaeota archaeon
ATTCTATACAGCATTCGCTTAATCAAAATTATCACCGGCCCTTCTGAGATATTACTATTGTCTATTAATTTGTTTGATGCTTCATTCTTAGTAGGAGAAAATAACTTGAAAAATGACTTTATAAGTTTTTCTAGGTTGTGCCAAAAACTCTATGATGCATGGATTTAACAATAAGGAATCTATAGTTTACTGCCTTATGGTACTTATTCAATTCATGAAACGTTAAATTTTTAAAGAATAAGAAGAAATAAAGAGTTAACTTTAAATATCAGTTTATAGTATATAAGAAAGAAGTATTTTTGTCGAATAGTATTTCTAGACTTTCACTCTAAATCTGCTTTACAAACTATATCTTGTTATTAGCTCCATAGAAATATCTTCTATTAATGCATAGAGTAACATTCCCTATCAGCGATTCTCTGCAATGAAAACATATAGTAAAATATTTCAATTCCATAAAATATTTATGTTCTAATATATATTTTATAATCATAAAATAATCATGAAATAATAACTGATTGGGGGTGTCGTCATGAGAATATGGTTAATTGGGATGTATGGCGCAGTAGCTACGACAACTATGGTTGGAGCTAAAGCTATTGAGAAGGGACTTATTGAAACAACGGGATTAGTTTCTCAGCTACCAGACTTTGAAGTACTACAAAAGATGATTCCTTTAAAATTTGAATTTGGTGGACATGAAATTAGAATGCTAAACAGCAATGCATATGAGGCAACATATGAGCATTGGGAGAAAAATAGACATTTTGATAAGGTAATACTTGAAGCTATCAGACCACAATTAGAAAAATTAAAAGCTAAAAAAGGAACTGCCATAAATTGTGGTAGCGGAATCGAAGATTTTGGAGAAATTCAAACACTGGAAGCTGATGGACTAACCCTTAGAGAAATTGTCAAGAAAATCGAAAAAGATATACTCAAATTTAAGAATGGCTATGATGACACAGTAGTCATAAACGTCGCCTCAACAGAACCTAGAATTAGATTAAATCCAAAGTACCACATGAGCTTAGACGGCTTTGAAACATTGCTTGATGAAGATAGAAAGGAATATGTCACAGCAAGTATGTTATATGCATACGTTGCACTAAAAAACGGAATACCTTACGGTAACTTTACTCCAAGTGCAGGGTCCTCCATTCCTGCATTAAAGGAGTTAGCTGCAATTAAAGAAGTGCCACATGCCGGGAATGACGGAAAGACTGGTGAAACTTTAGTTAAGACAACATTGGCATCAATGTTTTTATACAGGAACCTAGAGGTTATTGGCTGGATGAGCTTCAATATACTAGGAGACTATGACGGTATGGTCCTAGACCACGCTGATAACAAGGAGAGCAAGATAGTTTCAAAGGACAAGGTTTTAAGAAAAATACTTGGATACTCACCATACACAATAACAGAGATTAGATTCTTCCCAAGCTTGGTGGACAACAAGACGGCATTTGATTTCATACACTTCAAGGGCTTTCTTGGAACCAAGATGAAGTTCTACTTTGTATGGGATGGCATCGATGCAATATTGGCAGCACCACTGGTAATAGACATAGCGCGATTTCTATTATTTGCTAAGAAAATGGGTGTATCAGAAGTTGTAAAAGAGATGGCATTCTTCTTCAAGAGTCCAATGGAAACTGAAATCTATGACACATCAAAGCAGTTTGAAATGCTAAAGAACTGGTACATACAACTAGTAGAAGGACCTACTAGAGCAGCTGAAGTTCTAGAGAACGTTGAGGATTTAGGTGTGAAGATCGAGGGCTATAAAGGTAAAGACTCTCAACGTTTGCCTTAATATAGAGACAGAGATGATCTGTATTAACGAAGGATTTTATTATTCCATAAAATCCTTTATTCCATCAATTTATACATTTCTTTTTGATTTTTATAGTGAATACGAGAAAGGAATATTATTGTGGGGTATAGTCTAATCTACTAGCTTATTTTATATGGAAAATTATTTATTTATTAAGATTTTACTATTTTTCAAAATAATTAAGGTTGGTTATTGTGGCCTTACCAACTTATCAGTATAAAATAATTGTAGTTGGGGAAGCTGCTGTTGGGAAGACATCCTTAGCTGTTAGATTCACTCATAACTTTTTTAGACAAGATTATATTCCCACAAGTGGGATGAACTTTTTTGTGAAAAACATACAGCGAGAAAATGATATAATTCAGCTTCAAATATGGGATACTGGGGGGCAAGAAAGATTTAGACATGTTCGCCCGCAATACTATAAAAACGCTCATGGTGCACTTTTAGTTTATGATATAACAAACTTTGAAAGTTTTGAGAAATTAATTTCATGGTTGGCAGAGTTAGATAGATTTTGTGGCAATATTCCAATAGTTTTGGTTGGTAATAAAAAGGACCTTGAAGAAAAAAGAGAAGTTCCAACAGCTACGGCAGAGGATTTTGCGAAGGTTTATAAGACATATTTCGTTGAAGCCAGTGCAAAAACAGGTGAGAATGTTACATACGCATTTACTTTGCTCCTTAATGATATAATGGGAATATGATAATGTTAGAATCGTTCGAGTAAAGTGCTTTAAAAGAAGAAGTAATAAACTATTGAGAGTACCACAAGGGATAGACCACCGTATATAAACACCTTCTTTGTGAATCTTACCATTTTATTAAAGATTTCTGGCTTATCTAAGAGGCTCATTATATTGTCTTCTTCAGGAGGCTTTTGTAGATAATAGTACTCTCTAGGCTTTCTTTGGATCATGAACGAATAGTCACCTTCTTTAGTTATAAGTCCGAGAAAAATTAGAACTCCTCCCTCAATTCCAAAAATTATAATTAATGAATCTAAAGTTTTTTTAAGAGCTACGAATAAATCTAAATATAAAGATGAAAAAACAAAGGCAAACAATAATAAGTACAGTATAAAGTTTAGGGATATGAAAATTGACAGTAACTTCTTTACAAATTCTATTTTTAGTTCTTTGGGAACCTCTTTTTCTACTACCAACTAATACACCTCACGTATCTATAATTTGGTTTAGAATAAGTTTATTTAATTTTGTCCTTTTATCGAATTACTGAAATAAATCACTTACTCAAACATAACGCAAGAAGATAGAAAGAAAGAAGCTATTTGGGATCAGGGATTATATGCGTACCTGTTTTTCCTTCTATCGCTTCAACAGCCTTTTCTAGATGAGTGATTATAGCTCTTTTACCTCCAGCTTCGAGGAATCGTATGCATGCTAATACTTTTGGCCCCATACTACCCTTTAAGAAGTGCCCTTCTTCATAATATTTTTTGGCTTCAGATACGGTCATTACATCAATATCTTTCTCATTTGGTTTTCCGAAGTTGAGTTTTGCCTTTTCAACATCTGTCAAAATTAAGAATATATCTGCATCTACTAATTCTGCTAACCTTTCGCCGGCAAGGTCTTTATCTATAACAGCTTCTACGCCCTTTAATTCACTATTCTCGTCTATTACTGGAATGCCGCCGCCACCAGAAGCTATGACGATAACTCTAGCATCTACCAACCTTCTAATAGCCTCAGCTTCAACTTGTCCTATTGGATCTGGAGATGGAACCACTCTTCTCCATGTTTTTCCTTCGCCAGGTTTAACTTGTTTAACAATCCATCCTCGCTCTTTGGCATACTTTAATGCCTCCTCTTTGGTATAAAATGGACCTACTGGCTTTGATGGGTCTTGAAAGTCTGGATCATCTTTATGAACCAAAACTTGCGTGACTACAGTTATTATTGGAACATTTGTAATTCCTCTCTTTCTGAACTCATTCACTAAACACTGCTGGAGCATATAACCTATCTGGCCTTGAGTCATAGCACCAACAACATCTAATGGCTGAGCTGGTATGCCCATTCGTTTACCTTCTTCTTGCTGAATTAATAAGGCTCCAGCTTGTGGTCCATTACCATGTGTGATTACAAGTTTATAACCCTTTAAGCTTAATTCGACAAGAAGTTTAGCGGTATTTCTAACGTTCCTAAATTGCTCCTCAGCAGTACCTTTCTCATCAGCTTGTTTAATAGCATTTCCACCAAGAGCTACAACAATAAGCTCCTTCTTAGTTGATTTACCATAAAGTTTTTCCAAAAGCTTTTCTTTTTCTTCTTTGCTTAACTCAGGCATTCAAAAATTACCTCCGAAAATTGATCGTGTGTTGAGGAAAAAAGTTACATAAATAAAGATTACTGAAAAAAAATTAATTATTTTAATTAAACATTTCGCAAATGAACTAAAAAATATGGATAAGATTAAAGTATGTGTAAAATTTTAGATATCAATCAATTATTTTAACTTACCAGAAGAGAAATCGATGTGAGGGTGTATATTCACCTTTTATAGGTATTTCGGTATTACACTTTGGACATTTTTTATCTGCTGTCAGCTTATACTTTGTAACATCAAAGCCCCATCGCTCTATTAAAAGTTCACCACAGTTAGGACAATATGTGCTCTCAAGATTGTGACCAGGGACGTTTCCTACATATATATATCTGACTCCTTCCTCTTTTCCGATCTTATACGCTTTTTCGAGTAGATCTACGGTAGTTGGTTTAGTTAACCCATACTCAGCAGCTCTATACATTGGATGGTATCTTGTGACATGCCACGGTGTATCGGGACCTATATCACTAACAATACGTTTTGCAATATATCTAATACATTCATCGTCGTTATTTACCTTTGGTACTATGAGTGTTGTAACCTCAACATGAATACCTAATTTTTTAGCCAGAATTGCGGATTGCCATACTGGTTCGACGGGCGCACCTATGTATCGCCTTATTTGTGGATCGCAACCCTTTATGTCTATATTTACAGCATCTAGTCCGCTTTCTCTTAACATTTTTAGTGATTGCTCAGTAAAGAAGCCGTTTGTTACATATACTGTATAGAGTCCTCGTTCTTTTGCTTTTTTCATAACATCTAATGAGAATTCAAACATACTGACCAAGGGCTCATTATATGAAAATGCAACACCTTTACAGTTGTAATGTTCCGCAAGATGTATTGCTTCATCTGGTGAAATATACCGACCATAGTCTAAGAGAACATTTTGGCTGATTTCATAATTCTGACACCAAACACAAATAAAATTGCAAGACCACGACCCAAAAGTGAGTACATTGCTCCCAGGCCAAAAATGAAATAATGGCTTTTTCTCAATGGGATCGGGGGCTACAGAGCTTATATTCCCATAAGTTATGACATATAATTTCCCATTATAGTTATATCTAACCTTGCACATACCATATTTTCCTGGTGGAATTGTGCATCTTCTGGCGCAAACATTACATCTGACGACTTTATTTTCAAGTTTATCATACAATAAGGCTTCCTTAACGTACGGTTTTGAAAGAAATTTGCTAAAATTGTTAAATATTTCAGATAGTTTCATTTGAATCACCAATCTCTATTAAAAAATGAAGAAAAAAGAAAAATAAGGTTTGTTATTCCATTTTGTTTTTCTTATACACTGATCAATTTGGCATTATTGCGAAATCGCTGTAAGAAAATATCACGAGTCAAGATCATGAACAAATTTTTAAATTTAGATTACGACTATTCATCAAGAACCCAAGTCTTGGTGAAAGTCTGTGGGCAAATGGAAAGTTAATATCCGAGGAATAGATCCAGACAAAACTGAAGGAATTACCTTGGAAATGGATGACGTAGACGAACTCATAAACCAACAATTAATTCTAACTAGGGATTATATGGATTCTTTTAGACGGCAAATTGAAACACAACCTCATTATGGGACCTTCCCTAATGTAAAAAGAGTTATTGCTCCAGATGGCACGGATATGACAAATTATCAGTTCTCTTTAATCTTAGCAGTTACAAAAGACATGAGAAGATCTGCAATTCTTATAGCAGCGATTGCTGGAAATGAATATAAGGTAATGGCAATCTGGCCTCCAGACCTAGCTGAAATTTGTAGGGAGGATATCTCCTTCATAAAACGAATTATGGTCCTATTAAGTGAAGTCCCTGATTTTTGGAAATCTGTATACCTGCTTGAAATGATATGAAACTTTCAAATCTTAATATTAAACAATTTTACCTCGTTCTCATTTCCTTAGCTTTAAGTAAGAATTTCTCAATAATCAAGTCTATCCGTTCCTCTAACTCATCCTTATCAATCTCTTGAAATTCTTTAAGCTCATCTTCGAACAAAATTTTCTCTTCCTCATCAAGTAATTGGACTTTCACAAACTTACCTAATTTATGAATAACTATAGCCCATTTAAATTTGCCAAATTTAGTTGGTATATCCCCTCTTATAACGCCTCTATAACAATCTCCAATATCAACAATTTCTAAAAAATCGCCATAAACGTCTGCTAACTTGTCAGTAAAAATTATAACATCTTCTGTTGGTTGCAAAGACATATTCAGAACCTCCATTTTTAAA
>JAGGXT010000102.1 GCA_021162905.1 Candidatus Odinarchaeota archaeon
AAATAAGGCGTTATTGAGGGGCATCTATGTTTGAGAAAATCATAGAATATGTTGTAGAGAGAAAGAATTACCTTTTAGAGAAACTTAAAAACATGGAAGGAACGTTATCCGAAGTGGTACCTCAAGATTTTTGGAGAGAATATACACCCAAGGGTGAGATAAGAAAGCCCATTGTTGCAGAGGATGGTAGCTTTAATTATATTGAGTATAAGAAATATTTAATATATGCCGTAGCCGCGGAAGCTGTAGCTTTTGATGGTAATGACCTAAAAATAGTGACGAATTATGATGTTGACGTACTAATCCCATATAAGTTCATAAGAGATAGAGTACGCTTCTATATGTCAATATTGGAAAAGAAAGTAGTTTTGAAACTTCTTTCTGAAAAGAAAAATTTTGATTATGTTCTTTTAGACGGATCAATAATGGGTGATATCATTAGACCTGCTGCCTATGCTCATAGACCGAACGTTACAATAAAAAACAAACTCAGAGATGTATTCTTCACGAAAATCGAGAACTCATTAAACTCTGGAGAATTTTCATGTGTTTACGCAAAAACACTTTATGATGATGTAATAGATATAATAGGCAATGAGGATATTGAAAAAATAACAGCTGCAATGGTATATCTAGAATACTTAGAAAATTTATTAACTCTTTCAAAACTACTTAAAAGCGAAAGTAAAATAATTGCTATATCAAAAAGGTCTTCAGGCAATCATTACTTTGGCAGGGCAATCCCAGATATGGCAATCTTCGAAAGATATAACAGAACAACTGGCTTTTCCTTTAAGCCAATTAGGGTTGTTGATATTGTTAGTAAAAAATATAAAATTGCATTTCCGATTCTTGAAAGCCTTTTCCGAAATATTAGCATTTCATTTTTCTATGTCAGATTTTCGAAAAATTCAACTGTTTTGAAGTTTGAAATTGTTAATGAAGATTGTGATGAAGATTACATAAAAGAAATACTTAATGATTTAGAGCCATACATTGTAAACGGTTATCCCTATCTCCTAACAAGGGCTCATCGTGATGTCAAAATAACAAGAAAAGAAATGCTAGAGATTGCGAAAGCACTCGGAATAGAATTTTTAGAAACTACTGGGAGAGAAATGTTATGAGCGAGGAAGATATTGTAGGGAGATGTATTGGTGAGTCAACACCCTCCTATGTTACGTTTATCTCTAAAAAGATGCCAAGAGTGGGGGAGTATGTTGTAATAGAATTTGATGGCAGAAAAGTTCTAGGATTAGTTACATTTTTAGTGAGAGGAAATATTGCGATTTCAAGTGATATTTACGATCCCGAAATTATAGAGAGAATAAAAGCAATAGAGGGTGAAGACTATTATATAAGAGGCGTTGTTAGGATACTTGGTGATGTAGAAAATCTCGAAATCCCAAAGGTCCCTCCTCCTCCAGGAACTATTATACATAAAGCTACAAGAGATATTTTAGGAAAAATTTTCTGGAATGAAAAAACTGGCATAAAGATAGGTCGATTAATATCTCACCCTGATGTTGAGGTTTACATTGATGCAAATAAAATGATATCGCGTCATTTAGCAATTTTAGCTGTAACTGGCGCTGGGAAATCAAATACTGTTGCAATTATTGTAGATCAGCTACTGAAAATCGGTGGTTGTGTTCTCATTTTTGACATGCACTCTGAATATGTCACTGCAAGATTCGAAAATGGGCGAGTCAATAAAATAAGACCTTCTCTTAATCCTAGGCTTCTTTCTCTGCCGGAATTAGAAATATTAATGAATATTCCATCAAACGCTTTTATTCAGTTAAGATACCTAAGAAAGGCGTATTCTCATGTAAAAGAACTTATGCAGAAGAATAAGTTAAAGAAACCATTAATTGAAGAAATGAAGCTATACCTTCAAGCGTTACTTGAGAGTGGTGAAGATAAGAAAAGTAAAAAACTTGCAAGCCAAGACAGAAGTGCTGTGGCTGCAGTTCTCAATAAGTTAGATGATCTGACAGAAAAATACAAGCATATCATAGATGAAAAAGCAGCGGACTATCTAAATGTCATTCATTTAGGAGAGGCGAATGTGATAGATCTTGGCTCGGTCGATGAGGATTTCGCCGATGTGATAGTTAGTCATGTATTAAGAAGATTATTAAGTGAAAGAAAAAGGTACAAAAGATTCCGTGAAGGATTTCCATATCCAATATTTGTAGTAATTGAGGAGGCTCATATTCTTGCTCCTGGAGATAGAACAACGCTATCAAAGTATTGGATTTCACGTATCGCAAGAGAAGGAAGGAAATTTGGTATAGGTCTGTGTCTGGTAAGTCAAAGACCTAAAGCTATTGATGCTAATACATTATCACAAGTAAATAACATGATAATTTTAAAGCTTGTAGAACCCACCGATCAACAACATGTCCAAAAAGCTAGTGAAACGCTCACTAAAGACTTAATGGACTATTTGGCATCACTAAATCCTGGAGAAGCTATAGTTTTAGGCATGATGACTAAAATACCCGCGCTGGTAAAAATTGATGAGTTTAAAGGTAAATCCATAGGGCAAGATATAGACATTGTTGGAGAGTGGAAAAAGGCACTAAAGGAGGAGGAAAAGAAGCGCAAAGATGAAATAATAGAAAGAGATGAAATTTTAGGGTGTGGGGACTGGTAAGATGGTTCAATTTGCTCATATCTCTGATACTCATTTGGGATATAGACAGTTTAACAATGAGTCTCGAGAGAATGACTTTTACGAGTCATTTAATGAAGCGATAGATAAGATAATAGAGGAGCATGTTGATTTTGTCATCCATTCTGGCGATCTTTTTGAGAGTAATAGGCCTTATCCAAGAGCATTAAAGGTGGCACAAGAAGCCATTATGAGACTAAGAGACGCGAATATAAAATTTTACGCAATTCCTGGAAATCATGACTTAGTATATCGAAAGGGTGCAATGCCCCCCCAAACAGTTTTTACTATCTTTGACAACTTTGTGTTACTTGGTAGAAAAATAAAATACGTAAAGCATAATGATGTTTTTATAGGAGGAGTTGTCTATCATCCAAAGTTTTATGTAAATGCTCTAAAGGAAGATCTAAAGATAATTTCAACTGAAGCAGAATCTTACTCCAAACGTATTTTAATTATTCACCAAGCCTTAGATAGATATTTACCCTTTCCCGGCGCATTTGAACTAAGATTAGAGGAGCTACCAACAATCTTTAATTATTATGCTTTTGGACATATACATCGACGTATCTTAGAATCTTATGGTGAAGGTATTATTGCTTACGCAGGCTCTACAGATATTTGGAGAATGGATGAGATTCCAGACTATAAAGAAAAAAAGAAAGGATTTTATTTGGTTGATTTTTCAAAAGGGGAACCCGAGGTTCAGAGCATAAATTTGGAATCCACAAGACCCTTTGATAGTTTCTCTATAGAGACTGAAGATTTTGACAGAAAGTTTAAAGAAATAGTTTCGAAGGTTAAGGTCCTTTCAAATAGCAACTCTAAAAAGCCAGTCATAAGGGTTACATTAGTTGGGAATTCAATAAAGGAATTTCCGTATTATAACTCATTGATCTCAAAGGAGTTGAGAAAGATTACACTATTAACGAGAGTTGATTTCAAAGTTTTAGCAAAAGAGATAGCCATCGAAGGTTATGAATTAATTAAAATAGATCTAAAAAGGTTATTCAACGAGCATTTCAAAGACGAAAATCTTGCAGAATTCGCGTATGAGTTGTTCAAAAAATTGGCTCATGAAAATATTGATGGGGCAAAAAAATTTGCTGAGTACTTTTTTGAGCAAAGGTGGAAGCCATGATCATAAAAAGAGTGAAAATACAAAACTTCTTATCTCATGAGAATACTGAGATCGAGTTTCATCCGGGTATCACACTTATTACAGGTCTAAATGGTGCTGGAAAAACAAGCATTCTGGAGGCCATCAGTTTTGCTTTATTCAAAGAACATACGCGTGGCACGATTGATGATCTGATAAAGCATGGAAGACGCTTTATGAGAGTCGAGGTAGATATCATAAATGAAGGTAAATACTATAGAATTTTCAGAGAAAGAAGAGGTAATCAAATTGACGCAGGTCTTTATGAAATTGATGAGAAGGGAAATATTATCAACAGAATAACTCGGAAAGATCAACAGGTCTCCGAAGAAATAGGAAAAATACTAGGTATTGACAAATCTCTCTTTATAAACTCAATTTTCATCAGGCAGGGGGAGATAGATGCTCTAGTAAAGGAAACTCCGGCTAAGAGAAAGGCTCTAATTTCGAAGTTGCTTCAAATAGACAGTTTTGAAAATGCATGGAATAGAATGAGAGATATAATTCACGAGTTTGAGATTAAAGTTGAGAAATTGAAAACCCAAGTAGATCTCGAGGGTGAAATCAAAAATAAGATCGAGCAGCTTAGTAAAGAGATTGAAAGCAGCAATAAGGAATTAGAAGAGAAAACGAAGAAGCTTAATATCATCAGCAAGGAGTTAGAAGAGGCTGAGAAAGAGAAAAACGAATTAGATGAAAAGCAAGTTAAATATGCAGAGCTTTCTAAAAAGATAGAGCATTATGAGGATTTGTTAGAAAGAGATAGGAAACTGATTGAGGAGAATGAAAAGAAGTTAAAAGAGATCGAAAATAAAGAGAAGCGATTGCATGAGCTAGAATGGGTCCAAGAATTCCAAAATAATTTGAATAGAGCAAAAGACTTGAGAAATAGACTTAATGTTCTTGATACAGAACTCAAAGGTGTAAATGAGAAAGTTGACGAGTTCAAAAAAATGGAAAAAGAATATGAGGAAACTAAGGACCATTTTGAACTTTTTGAAGACATAGAGCGAAAGATTCAACTGTTGGAAAGGGAAAAAGATGAATTCTCTGAAGTTAGAGGCATCTTAAGGACAACATCTGATGAGATAAAAAAGCTCAGAGAAAAGAGAAAACAGATAGAAGATAAAGAGAATGAGTTTGTGAAAAAGGCTACCGAGCTAGGATTAAAGGGCGAAACTATTTATGAGGTTAAGAAATCTTTGAGAGAGAAACTGGATGAGATAGAGAGGTCTATTGAAAACCTTAGCAATTCTATTGAAGAGAATAAATCTGAACTGGATAGCTTAGAAGGAAAAAGAAGTGAAGTTAATGATATGTTTAATAAAATAAAACATGCAAGAGATAGATGTCCGTTATGCGGATCTAAACTCACACCTGAGCATCACTATGAACTTGTTGATAGGTACTCAAATGAGTTAAGAAAAATAGATTCAAAAATAAAAGTAATAAGAGGAAAGCTAAATGAGTTAGAGAAGGAGCACGCTAAAACCAAGAAACTTAAAGAACTTTATGACACAACTTTTCCTGAGAGAGAGATAGACTTACTAATATCTGAGAAAGAGGAAATTATTAAAAGATTAACTGAATATGAGAAAAAGTTACCTGAATTACAAGACAAACTTAAAGATTTATTAAAGATCGAGAAGGAAATTGAAAGATTGAAAAAAGAGAAAGAAAAAGTAGAGCCCATGTACAAAAAATACATTGCTGCAAAGGGATATATTGAGGCTCATAATATTGATGAGTTATTAGGTAAGAAAACAAAATTAGAGGAAGAACGAAGAGTCTTAAATTTCAAACTTAACCAGTTACTAAATAAAATGGGTATAGGAATAGAAGAGGTAGATAGTAAATTAGATGAAGTAAATGAGCTTGTAAAAGAGTATAATGAGCTCAAAGGAGCTATTTCTCAAAAGTCCGATATAGAAAATACCCTTCGTAGTTTGAAAAGTGATGAAGAGAAACACACAAGTGATTTACTAAGATTAAGGGAAGAAGTCAAAGCCTTAGGTTATGATGAAGAAAAACATGCAAGTATTAAGAAGAAAATAGAATCTCTAATAAGTGAGAAAAGTGGTTTACAAGAAGAGGTTGCTGCTCTTAAACAGAAAATTAAAGACATGAAAAAGGAGCTTGAAGAAAATCAAGAGAAATTAAAAGATATTGAAGAAAGTAAAAAGAGGTTACAAAAGCTTGAAAAATATTTGCTCTTTCTTAAAGAAGTGAGAGACTTTTATGGTAAGGATGGTATACAAGCGATTATAAGAAGTATTTCTCTCCCTCTAATAGAAGAAAATGCCAGAGACATCTTTCAAACGTTCAATTTATCTTTTTCGGATATCAAGTTAGATCAAGATTATAATATAACACTATATGGCCCTGGTTTTGAGCAATCAATTAGTGGAATTAGTGGTGGAGAAAGAATTGCTGTGGCATTAGCACTTCGTCTCGCTATAGCAAAAACTCTTGCTGGTCAAACAATGGAAATGTTAATGCTTGATGAACCAACAATACATCTAGATGCCGAAAGGAGGGAAGAGTTAATTGACGTTCTAAGAAAACTTTCAGTAATACCGCAGGTAATTATTGTATCTCATGATGAAGAATTAAAAGAAATAGCTGATACATTAATACAAGTTGAAAAAATTGAAGATACCTCTGTTGTATCGGTAACGAGAGGTAAGGAAGTTTCATAATAGGTGTTATTGATGCCAGAAAATACTTTAGATACTGTCATAAGAGACACACTTAGGAGAATAAAACCCAGTCGTGAAGAAAGAGAATTACTACTAGATACTTTTAGTAAGATAAAAGATGCGATAATATCTTGTTCTCCATCTTTTAATATACGTCGCGTTGTAGAAGGGGGGAGTGTAGCAAAGGATACCTTCCTTTCTGGAGATACAGATTTAGATATTTTTGTACAAATAGAGACCAACACCAAGAGGACTTTAGAGAAATTTACCTATTCAACAGCAGGATGTATATCTAAGAAAATTGGTAATTGTGAATATCAAATTGCATATGCTGAGAACCCGTACACACGGTTGTTTATTCAAGAGAATGGAAAAATTATAGAGGCTGATATTGTTCCAATTGCTTTTGCAAGCAATTATGAAGAATTAAAAAAGGCATTAAAGATAAGTGGTATGGCTAGGACCCCCTTCCATACAGAATATGCCCAGAAAAATCTTACAGAATCTATGAAAGACGAGGTCAGACTTCTTAAATACTTCATGAAACAAAAAAGAATCTATGGGATTTTTGGCTTTACAGGGTGGCTTTGTGAGCTCCTTATAATATACTATAAAAAATTCTTAAACGTATTACATAATGCCAAAAATGTTGTGAACTTAAAAATAGATCTCCTCGGAAGATTTAGTGAAGATGAGATAAGAGCAAAATTTCCACATGATAAAATAATTATTATTGACCCGACAGATCCAGATCGAAACGCTGCCGCAGGAATACAAGGTTTTGTTGGCGAAATTTACCTTAAAAGATTTATTAAATCAACAGAACTTGGCTTAAAGGAACCAAAGAAACTATTTGAGCCAATACGTCCCACAGGAAACATCATGGTTAAGTTCAAGATAAAGTCTGTAGAAAAAGCCCTTAAAGAAAACATAATAACAAGCATTGGTCGTGTAGCGAATAATCTTCATAGAAATCTGATAAAATGGGAATACGTGATCGAGGATCTTTACATTCTTCATGATCCACCACAATTATATCTAAAAGTGAATCCTTTTTCAAAGGAATATGACTTGCTTGTCGGACCTCCAATCAAACTAAAACAAGCAGTCGAGCGATTTAAAGAGAAGCACAAAGAACATGAAATAATAATAAAGGATAATAGGTACTATGCAAAAGTCCCTCCAAGGTTCCCCACAGCAATCGATGCAATAAAGTACACTCTTTCTATGATAAAATTAAAGTTATTTAGTGATTATTCAATACTTGACTTATCGAAAAATTATTGAACATCTAATATCTATTCTATGTATATCCATGGATGGATTAGTATGCTAAAAGTGCGTAGGGCGCGAAGTGGTATACTTCTGAACCTTGGTCGGGTAAAAATAGGGCTTGATAATGGTAGTGCAGAGATTAATCTAATAAGCCATGCTCATACAGATCATATTGTTGGCAGGAATGAAAGTAAACTAACAATAGCCAGCGAAGAAACTGTAAATTTGTACTCAATAAGAAAAAGCACTAAAATTAAAAGGTACATATCACTAAAACCAGGAAAACAACTCGAAGTAGATGGCATATACATAACTGCTTTTGATGCTGGACATGTTCTGGGATCTTTGCAGTTCCTAATAGAATATGCGAATTATAGCATTCTATACACTGGTGACTTTAATAATGAAGACAGCATAATATATAAGGGTGCAAAACCTATAGAAGCGGACGTTTTAATAGTTGACTCAACATACGGTAAACCTGATTATGTATTTCCTCCAAGAAAAGAGCTTTACAGTCGGATGATTACTGAGGCTTTGAAAGCCCTATCATCTGGGAAGATACCAGTCTTTCAAGGGTATTCACTGGGAAAAGCTCAAGAAGCAGTGGCCATATTCCAAAGGCTAAAAATTCCTGTTTTTATAGGTGATGACAGCACTGAAAAGATAAATCAAGTTTATGACAAGTTTGGAGTAAAGCTCAATGCTAAGAACATAAGAAAGGCTAATCCTAATGTTTTACTTAGTAGTGACGCTGTTATAGTTACTTCAAATGTTGGTGCTCTTAAGAGAAAACTGCAAGCATTTTTTGGTCATGAAGGAAAACAAATAATAAATAGGCTTAAAGTTTTTCCACTTACTGGCTGGGCTGTAAGAATGAAATTTGGTATACCGCTTAGTGGGCACGCCGACTTTCCTCGATTGCTAACTTTCATAGACGAAACACGAGCCAAGAAGGTTTATGCCTTTACAAGCAATGGTAGATATCTTGCAAGGTTTTTGAAAAATAGAGGTATTGATGCTGAATATATTTAATTCGTTTTTCACGTTTAGGATTGTTATTTTAAAACAAGGAGATGGTCGATATGGGTAAAACTTCTAGAATATCTGGATTTTATAAATTACCAATAGAGGAAAGGAGAAAAATATTGAAAGAATTTGCAGATTTGACGGACGAGGAGATTCAACTTTTGGAAAAAACGGGCGCTTTAGATATTGAAATTGCTGATCGTATGATAGAAAATGTTGTTGGTACAATGCCTCTCCCGCTTGGTATAGCCACCAACTTTTTAATTAATGGAAAAGAGTATCTCATACCGATGGCTATTGAAGAGACATCCGTTGTTGCGGCTGCCAGCAACGCAGCTCGCTTTTGTAGAAATGGAAAAGGAATAATCTCTATTGCAACGGATTCTATAATGATTGGTCAAGTGCAGGTAACTAGGGTGCGAGATCCTTACGGAGCGAAGATTGAAATTTTATCTGAAAAGGAAAAGATATTAGAGATCGCCAATGAAAAAGATCCCATACTCGTAAAACTTGGTGGTGGTGCAAAAGACTTAGAGGTTAGAGTGATTCAAGCAATCACTGGACCAATGGTGATAGTCCACCTTTTAGTTGATGTAAAGGACGCTATGGGAGCAAATGCTGTAAATACTATGGCAGAGGCTGTTGCTCCGTATATAGAAAGAATAACTGGCGGTCGTGTGTATTTAAGGATAATATCTAACCTAGCAGATAAAAGGCTTGTAAGATCTAAAGTTACTATACCAAAAGATGTAATAGGCGGCGAAGATGTAGTAAATGGAATAATTGAAGCGTATGCGTTTGCAGCAGCGGATCCATACAGAGCTGCAACTCATAATAAGGGTATAATGAATGGCGTTGATGCTGTTTTAATTGCAACTGGAAATGATTGGAGAGCCGTTGAAGCTGGAGCTCATGCATATGCCGCAAGATTTGGTAAGTATGAACCTCTAACTGTATGGGAAAAAGACGAGAGAGGCGACCTAATCGGGACTTTAGAAATGCCTATGCCAGTTGGCATCATAGGAGGAGCTACAAAGGTTCATCCAATAGCGAAACTGTCACTTAAAATATTAGGTGTAAAGACAGCTAAAGAGCTAGCAGAAATCATAGGTGCCGTGGGTCTTGCACAGAACTTAGCTGCTTTAAGAGCTTTAGCAACAGAGGGAATTCAGCGAGGGCATATGTCTCTTCATGCAAAGAACATAGCAATAATGGCTGGTGCAAGGGGCGAGTTGATAGATATTGTTGCTGAAAGGATGGTTCGAGAAGGGAAAATAAGGATGGACAGGGCAAAAGAGATCCTTGAAGAACTAAAAAAGAAAGAAAGTACATAATTTTACTTTATTGTGGATCGAACAATTTCCAATGCTTTTTGAGCAGGATCGTACTTTAGAGGATCATCAAGAAACTCAAGAAGTCTATCTGGAGGAAGCTTTCCAGCTTGTTTACTCATCGCATACATTAATCCTATAAGTCCAAATAATAATACTGGCATTAAGTCAATTCCTCTTATAGTATCAGCAAGGGCCCTTTTGTCAACACTAAATCTGATGTGCCATACAAGCAAATCTTCAACTTTCTTAGGCTCAATATACATGGTATACCATTTATCAAGCATTATCTCAATCTCATAGTCTCTTTGCTTTATCTTGAAGTCATATTTCTGAAGCTTCTCCTTCAATTTATTAATCTTTGGCTCAAGATTACGAAACTTGAAAAACGTAGGTATATCCATTTCAGGAGGCTCAAGTGAGTAGAAGGTCGGTTTTTCTATTTCAGATTTCAAAATCGTCGGGTTCTTGGGGAAATCTATCTGTTGATTAGTTATTATCTTTCCTTCTTTTAACGGCAGATATACCCGTTTCGTGAATAACTCATCTGGGATTTTAACATTATAATGTTGTGCAACCTCTGCTACCGCTCTGGGGTGATAGCATAGAGGATATAAATATCCCTTTGATTCCATGAACTTTAAATAATTAGGCTTACGTTTCTTGATCTGTGGTTTTATTTGATGCCATACTTTTTCTATAAACTTTGGAAGCGCAAATTTTAACTCTATAAGAAGTGCTGGCTCTTCATTTATTTTTTCGACCCCTAATATTTTCCCGATTGGAACACGTTGTATCGAGGGAACAAAGCTCGTAAAGTCCTCTTCCCAGAATTTATTAGCAAATGGCTTAACACCTTTAGCTAATATTACTCTATCATCGGTGACCTTAGAGATAAATGTGTACGGTATATAAAATTCATTGCCATTCTTTTTTATTACAAAAACATGGCCCACTACAGTCTTAAAATAGTCTACAATTTCTCCTTCAAAAGTTTTGCTTAACCTCTTCTTTGAGAAAACCGCTTTGCCCATAAGCTCACTTGGGACTATAGACGACATAAAAATACACCCTAATCACAATATACACCTATACCAGATGACTTTAACTATTAACCAGATATGATATTGGAATTAGAACTATAAAAAATGTTGGTATTATTAATAAATGAAGTTTAAGAGTCCAAAAACATCTTATATCATATTTTGAAGAAATAAAACTCAAGTTGTTATTTAATCAGTAGCCATGATTCTTTAAGTGTTATTCATCTCAATTATTCAAAAGATTTTTAAGCAAACTTTGAAATTTTCCTTTTTCTGGCGTCTAAAATGATCACATCGCTAAGCTATTTAGAAATCCTTAAAAAGTTAAAAATAAAGGAGCTAAGGAATTTTCAAAGAGAAGCAATTGAGAAGGGTTTGCTTAATGGAAAATCTTTTCTTATTTCAGCTCCTAGTGGGAGTGGAAAAACATTAGTAGCAGAACTGGCTATGATTTGGCAAATAAATAACGGTAAAAAAGTAATTTACACCGCACCCTATAGAGCTCTTTGTAATGAGAAATATGAAAGATTTCAAAAATTAGGAGGTCTTTTTGAATTTAAAGTGATTATTTCAACTGGAGATGTTGATATTATCAACGAGGATGTATTTGAAAAAGCAGATGTCATAGTTTGTACGTATGAGAAGTTTGATTCGTTTTTAAGGCAAAAGGCAAGGTGGTTAGAAAAAGTAGGACTTGTCGTAATTGACGAGATTCACGAAATAGATTCTGAAGGTAGGGGGGCTAGGCTAGAAGGCGCTATAGCAAGGCTCAAAAGAGATTACCATGGCATTCAAATAATTGCATTAAGTGCTACTATTGCTAACGCTGAAGAGCTAGCACGCTGGCTTGAGATAGACCTTATTGAAAGTAATTATAGACCAGTGCCTTTGAAACATGAGATTATTATAAGCCCTGATAAGAATAAAAAGGTTCTTGAGCTTGTAGAGCATTTTCTTGATAAAGATAAATCAATTATAGTTTTTACTTCCAGAAGAAGGGATGCTGAGTCACTAGCATTAAAAATAAGTAGGATCACATCCGTTAAGCTTAGTGACGATGAGAAGCGTAAAATCAGATATTACATAGAAAGTATTGAAAATGAAGACTTGCAGACATTCTTAGGAAGAAAGGTCGTAGCAACGATACTGAGAGGTACTGGTTTTCACCATGCTGGTTTAAGTTACTATTTAAGGAAAATGATTGAAGATATGTTTAACAAGAAGATGATAAAAGTTCTTGTTGGTACAACAACTTTAGGAGCTGGAATAAATACACCTGCATCTGTCGTTATTATTAGAGACTTATCTGTTCCTTCTATTTATAGTCAAATGATTGGGTTTGAAGTAAAAACTGGAGTGGTTGCTAAGCTTTTAGATTCTAATAGAGTCCATCAAATGTTAGGAAGAGCTGGAAGACCTGGATTTGACGATGAGGGAACTGGGATTCTCCTTGTGTCATCTAATGATGAAAAAAATCTTCTTAAAAAGAAATATTTTGATGAGAATATGAATCCAAAATACGAAAAAATTGAGAGTAAAATAACCTTTATGGATTTAATGGAGCAAATTCTTATATTTATAACTACCAATCCTGGATGCACAAAAGAGGATTTGGTGGATTTCCTTTCATCCCTTTATAAATACAGAAATGCCGATATAGAAGATATAAACTCCATCTTGGAGTACGCATCAGCAAGCGACATAGAAAATATAGTTAGAGCAATAACCGATATGAATGAATATAAAAAAGCAAAGGCAATACCAGATTCGGCAGTAGTGATATTTAATATAAGAGGAACGAGAGTGGATGGTGAGGTAGAAGGCATATATTGTGGTTTTAATAACGGCCCTTTCTGCTATTGTAAGAATTTCCAAATATGTGATCAGAATAAAAAATTATGTCGTCATACGGCAAAGCTCCTAATGTCTATTGCAAATAAAAATGCTGAGCTTGCAAGTAGTATTCTGGGGTATACATCTAATGATATTTTTCCAATTGAAAGTTTAGTTAAGCGTAAATTTATTGAGATACGAGAGTCGGCCTTTTATCCTACAGAATTGGGAATGCTTACGACGAGACTTTATATTAGGCCTACAACCAGCTTTCTAATCAAGAAATTTTTATCAGAAGTAGAAACGCTCATGGATTTCTTGATTTTAATTGATAAAATTGCAACTCTCGAGCTTAATTTAATCGAGCGAAAGTCAATGGCTATGGCCATACTCTCATTACTTAAAGGTCTCCGAACGCCTGAAGTGTGTGATAAGTTCAATATTGCCATGGGCGATCTTGAAATATACATAGATTTCGCAAAATGGCTGACTCGGGTCTTTACAATAATGGCTCAGTGGTTGGGTCTTGATGATGTTTATTCGATTGGAAGGCAAGTCTTAGCAGGACTTAATTCATTACAAGATTAACTTTTTTCTTTCCGCGAGGAATTCGCTGATTTTTGAGATTATCAACATATAAATTTCATGCAAACGTCTATCATTAAAGACATTATGATCATTAATTAAAAATAAGCAAGTGTTGGAATAGCAAAACTCTGGAAAGTATTCCCATATAAATTCTCTACATACTACCCTACTAAAAGTCCATAGATTCATATTCCAAATTCCATGTTTCTCCATGTCTCTTATTTGTTCTAACATATCATTGTATCTCGCGAATTCAGGGATATCTTTTAATCCTTCATGACCCAAAGCAGCAACAAGTATGGCTGTAGAAACTTTCTTCCCAAAGTTCTTTTTAAGATATTTAGTTAATTTTTGTTGAAGTCTTCTTTTTTCCCTTTCTATTTTATCAAGTTTTGTACTTTCGATAAGAAAGAGTACGCCATCCTCTACTATGTCATAATTTCTTGTCTGTTTTAATAAATAGGTGCTATCCATATCCTGCATTATAGTGTGTCTTAACCTTTTAATATACTCATAAACCATACTTGCTTCGAAATTTTTAATAGGCCTTATCCCTTCCTCATTATTCGTCGATTTCAAATAGCTATCTATATTTATAGCTTGATTTAGTATCTCTTTCCTTTTCACACCAATTTTTCTAAAAATTAGATATATGAAATATCTTTTGGTATACTTGTCGACTAAGAAAAGAACGTAGGTTGTCAAGTTTTTTATCTTAGCAATTTTTGGTAGTATATCTCTTAATATTTTTAATTTCTCAATTTTGGAGAATCGATAAAAGTAATACGACTCAAAAAAAGTACCGCATTCGCTTACAATAATATTAGAATTTGGTAAGATATACTCAGCAGTCGTTTTATTTTCCCAAAGTATAACTTTATTAATAGTCTTTAAAAGAGATGGATTTTCTATATTTAGTATTTGCACAAATAGATAAATAATAATAGTTATGGCAGATGGTATGGCAGCTAGATACGAGCAATAATCTAATAGTCCAAAAAACATAAGTAAAGCAATAACAATAGCCTGAATATGCTGAACACTTTGCTTGTTCACTGAAAAATATGATCCTATAATTTTTATCACTACCAGCACTACAAGCAGTGTCAGAATAGTAACAAGGAGATTACCTTCAATAATATATTTGATAGTAGTAATAACTAAAAGAAGTGTCACTGGACCTACGAAAAATACTAAAATGATGAGTAATAGCGCGTAAAATAATATGCTCCTTAGAGACAAAATTATACCCCCAACAGTTTTAATACGGAATAATTAATAATGAGAGGCTCTATCTTTGCTTCGCCGTGAACTTTCTCTATTATTATATGCTCCTTATCGTGATGAAGCTGAATGATGTTATCCGCATAATTTTTTAATAACTTACCACCAATTGGTTTTACTCCATAACTTTTAAAATTCGATATCACATTTGTTGTTATAAACGAGAATGTGTCGTACTCAACTATATGTCTTTTCAAAAGAGGCATTAGCTCATCCAAAAGAATAATAAAATTCACATCTGAGTCAAAGGTACCAATGACATTAGAAACTATGGTATCCCAGATTATGATTGATTGTCTGTCGCTTAGTAGTCTTTCTACAACATTTTTTAGAAACTCTCTCTCTTTCTCAAACGATATAAATTGAAAAATAACTAAATCTCTCAAATTAATATCATTATCCGCTAAGGTGTTTAATATCTTCGGTGAGAAGGTGTTTGCCGAATCTAAATATATAACCCTAAATCCTTTTTTGAGTGCCATCAGCGATATGTACGAACATAGGATGGTTTTCCCAGTTCCCGGAGGTCCATATATAAGTGTTAATTCGCCTGGGTAAAAACCCCCCTTAAAATAGGAATCTAAAGTATCTATTCCTAAGCTGAATATAGAATTGATAATTTTTTGCGTCTTACTACTTATGTAAGTTGACTTAGTATTTAGTTCTTGCACTTTCATTCTTGCCAACTTTGCAGACTTAACGATCTTTATAGTTATAGGTTCAACTCTTTTATTGCAATATGGACATATCTTATATTTTATACCACACTTTCCGTATGTATATCGTTTACAATTAGGACATTGATAAACACAATAATGCACCATACCACACACCTCAGCTTAAAAAAGCAGAAGAATAAAAGTTGATTTAAAAATCTTATGCAGAAGACGAATTAACTTAAATAATGAAAAACAAAATCTTTTTAAATTGACTTTTATTTCTTCTGGCTTTTGATGAAAGATGAGAAAGAGAGTAACTATTAAATTTACAATTATAGCAATCATCCTAATACTGTCATCAGCTATCATTCTAATTAATATAACTAATCTCAATGGAAATAACTCATTTATAAAAATTACAAAAACACAAAAACAAAGCAATCATAAAGTAAACTTCAAAGAAAAACAAGCAGAAAGCAACTCACTAACAAATGTCTACTATATAGGGAACTTTACATATACTCATGAATTCTTGCGTGCAAATATAAAATCTCCAAGCATTAGTGAAATCGCTCAGACATTATCAGAAATAACAATATTTTCAAGTAGACATATTAGTAAAGAGGGAAATAACCTAACGAGAAGCATCCTAAAGTTATCTTTAGATTATTTTCAACTTAATTATTCAGAGCAATGGTTTGATGTGGAATACAACTCAAGAACATATTATACTGCTAATATTATTGTAAAAATAGGAAATATCACATCTGATGAGACTGTTACTGTTTTTCTTGCACACTATGATAGCTTGTCGTTAAATTTTGCTCAGAAGGAATATCCCGATGACTCACCTGGAGTTGATGACGATGCCAGTGGTGTTACAGCACTTTTAATGGCCTTAAGAAAAATCAACATGGAAAACATAAAAAGACCAACTATAATAGCCTTTATATCCGCTGAGACTTGTAATCATCTCGGTATTATTAAGTTCTTGGATTATTTAGAGCAAAATAATATCACGGTTAAGACTGTATTCTTTATAGATCAAATAGGCTATAAAATTGGCAGAATATCAATATTTGATAAAAATGGAGTACTTAAAAATAAAGAGAGTGTGCTTAGAAAAGCTTTGGATTTTTCATTTGCTTATTTCGAAGAAAGTAGAGCAATTGACTATAGGGGCGCTGGTGAGTTTATATTTTATAATTATAATATCAACGCTGTTGTGATTTCCGAAGAAAATTATAGCTCAAGCAAAGCATTTTCACCCGAAGATACAATCGATTATGTTTCATTAGAAAAAATCAGAAACGCTACAATTCTTCTTGAAGCACTTTTGATGATGAGTAGCTTTAATCTACCGACAAATAATACCATAACAAGCGACTGGATATACACACTCGAGAGAACGTTATCTAACATTAACTTTATAGATTTAACAGAATTAACAACGGCCCTTAATAGTCATACAATAATAGTAGACCCCCTAGTCACATCGGAAGAAACTTTACATAATATTGTTACTGCTGTAGGAGATGGAAAAGTGATCTTTCTAGGGGCCAGTGCTGCAGTATATTTCAGAGATGTACTTGGAAAAAATATCAGTTTAGAGTGGAGTTTCAAAACCTCATTGATGAAACCTGACATTATATATCACCCATTACTTCATAGAATTCCAATATCCAATATCATTAATGAAACAATAGAACATGCATATACTTTTGCTTTAGGAGATCTCGATATAATACTAAATGAAAAAAGAAACATGAGCATTTTGAAGTTCATTATGGGGCAGCCAAATATAATTCTGTTTGGAATAATAATTCCCAATAATTTTTCTAGCCGGGTAATTCGAAATGCCGTTGAATGGGAAGTAGATGAAATATCACTAGTATTTAAAGAAGATCCAAAATTTATTCAAGGTGTGGAAACCGAGTTAAATTTCTCTGTTTTTGAAACTCGGAGATGGACTCTGGTTGAGTCTCCAGTTAACCTTAGCATAATAAGTATGTTTAGGGGAGATGTTTTATTTAAAGGGATCTTTGAGAATAGACTTTGGAATGAAATAGTCTTTGTACCTAAATATCCAAGTGAATATAAAATAAAGGTGCAATGTAACGGTAAAGAGACTTTCAAGATTGTAAATTCATCTCAGACGGTATTTTGTAAGTTAACTGCTCCTAGTAGTATAGTACAAGGGGATTCTTTGAATGTTACACTTCATTTTCTGAATAATTTAAATGAAACAATAACAATACTTCCAAGAGTGATTTTGAATTCAACCAACTTGTTTAACAAATCAATTGTTATAAAACCAGGTGAGTCAATTCTAAATATAACTTCAGAAAGAATCTGGGAATCTGGGAATTTGACAATTACCCTCGTTTTAGAAAATTCAAGAATTTTCATACTCTCCGAATGTTTGAGTATTTTTGTTGACAATGGTATTGAAATTCTGAGTGTAAAACATCCCTCTTTCATGGAACAAGGGATGTCGCATAAAATAATAATAAACCTAAGAAGTAAGTTTTTAAAAGAGATTAATATAACTCTTTCAGCTAAGAGGCCATTCGTAACTAA
>JAGGXT010000062.1 GCA_021162905.1 Candidatus Odinarchaeota archaeon
CAATTAAATCACTATATAATACTTTATTATAAAGTTAAAACAACTATTAAAAATCTAAATAACTTATTCCCCTCTTTCGTAATTTTTCAGATGTTGATTCATCAGAATATATATCTGAAACCTTACGAAGTAGCTCATCGTAGCTCATTATTTTATTCACAATATTTTGTGTCTTTTGGATCTTCTTTTCTTCGTCTTTTGTTGGATTCTCAGCTATTACAATTAAGTACTTTCTTCCATTAAGAAGTGGAATTATATAGTAGTCTATCTTTCCAGCCTTAAACTTATTGACATAGAGAGATTTATTTTTTTCTCGCAATAATTCCTGTAATGTGGTAATAATAGGTGTCATTATTTCTAATGGAATTTCCCCACCGTTCTTAATTATGGAGGCAGGTATACCTGTATCATCCGTTATAAGTACATCTAATATTGTCATCCTAAACACCTTAGAGAAATTCCATTGAAAATTATAAATTACAGAACAGAAATAAATATTATTATTGTCATTAATAAATAAGAATTAATCAAATTTAAAAATATCGATTAAACCATCAAGTAACCTAATTATTCTTATTATGATTTTTTGATGGTCTAAATAGAAATACTCTGTATTTTTGAAAGGAGAAAACGTTTTTCAACACCCTCTTTTTGATCTATTGCAAACAAATACCCGCTCTCAATGCGTTGCGGCAATATTTCATATTCCTCTAAATGACCGTTTCTTTCATAACTAATGGATATTTTCTTTCTTCTAAGTGTAGCGTTTTTTAACCGACTTTTTATAGTGTCATATTGGTTCTGATATCTCAAATAATTTATAATCTCATCTTTCAGCATCTCCAAATTGCACATTTTAGTAGTTTTTCTCACATAATAAGGAAGTAAAGAGAAATAGCGTTTATTTCTATAGCGTTTATCGCCGAGAATAAAAAGAGCTTTATCATCCTCAGCTCTTAATGCTCTTCCTAAGGCTTGAGATGCTCTTCTTAAAGCTGGGACAGTATATGATAAATAATATCCCCTTCGCATACCATAAAGTTTAGTATAATATTTAACATAAAGTTTAGTTCTAGCAGTAACTCTATCGAAGGGTATACCCACTAAAAAGATACCTTCCAGTTCCTCACCTGGGAAATCAGCTCCTTCTGCAAATCTACCAGACATCGATGCTACAAGTATTCCGTATATCTCAGTTCTTGGGGATTTCTTAAATTCATCTAATATTTTTCTTCCCTCATCTCCAGGCATCCCCTCATATTCAATAAAAATATTTCTTTTATGCTTTCTTGCTATTTCTTTCAATCCGTCAAGAAGGATCTCTTGGATACGATAACTTGCATTAAATATTGCAATATTTTTCTGATAGTTTGCAACAAAAATATCAATAGCTTGAAGATATAATTCTCTCATATCCTCTGGAATATCCTCACCTTTCGTTGTAAGGTCTGTCATTAGGAGTGTACGAATTCGATTTATATCAAAAATATACGGAACTATTTTTGACTTGTACTCATGTTGAGCAATTCCTGTAGTTTCAGCAAAAGCGTTCATGGGCCGTAGAGTTCCAGAGCAAAAGACAATACCGTAAAAATCAGGCCACTTATCTTTAAGTATTTCAGCTGAACGCATGTCCCATCTTTCTAAGATTATATTTTCTTTTTCTTTTGATGCAATAAATGCAATTCCATCGGTACCATAAAGCTCTAAGGAGTCTTGCCAAAATTTCCCAAAGTGGTACAAGGAAGATCTGGGTGCTTTCCCCATTTCAAGCCTTTTGCCTCTAACTTTCATGCCTAAATTTATCGCTTCGTCTATAAATTTGGTGTCAAACTTAGCCAAATCAAGAAACTTTATAGGGTCAAATTCTTTCTCTTCCTCAAACCCCTCACCAAATTTTATTACAAATTTTAAAAAATGATTAAAAGCTTTATATATATCGCTCTCTCCTTTTCTTAACTCTTTTAGTTCATTTATTGCACGCTTAATAGTAGTTAGTGTTATTTTATCTGAAAATAAACTTCCAGCAGCAAATTGAAGATTATGAGCTTCATCAACAACTAAGTAAGACTCATAGAAAGGAATTATTCTTCTGATGCTCCATCCAAGGTCACTTACTATGTAATTATAACTAAGACTAACAACATTTGCAAAGTTTAGCATTTCTCTTTCAAGATAATAAGGGCAAATATTAAAACTCTTTGCATATTCTAAGATCTCTGAATACAATAACGGCTCTTTAGGTAGTTCTGGAAAGCGGAAGTGAAGAAAGTTCCTATAATACTTACATTCCTTGCGTTTTTTTTGACATATATATGAAACTTCAGAATAGCTGGTAATATTCATTTCGCGAGCGAGTAAGCACATATCCTTTTTACCACGATAAGAGATACCAAAGATCGGTACGTTTATCTTTTTTACTATCTCTTTCAATTCCTCAATTGGTCTATCTGTCTCATTTCCTGTACGAACAGCCCAGATTATATGTTTTTTATTTTTAAGAGCCTTTTCTAAAAGAGCTGCAAGAATAACTGGTGTTTTTCCAAATCCCGTTGGAGCTTCTATGAAGATCATTAACTCATCTATATTTTCTTTTATGAAATTGATTAGTTCTTTCTGGTAGGGACGATAATCGTATGGAAATAAATTCATTGATATCCACCAGTCAATTTAATTTTTTGAATGACCCATATATTAATTGCGCGAATTATCATCTTGTGCAGAAGAGTAAGTGTTTTGAACGGAAAATCAAATGTTTTTTAATAAATAGATAAAAATTACAAAAAATAGAAAATTCAAAAACACAAAACTTTTTTATAATGTGAGCGTTTAATGAAACTATAAAGCGGTCTTTGAGGGACAAAAATGTCAAAGGATAAGATTTATGGTGCTGGG
>JAGGXT010000297.1 GCA_021162905.1 Candidatus Odinarchaeota archaeon
AATAGAAATGCTTAAAAGTTGTTTAGAATTTAATAGAAAAGTTTGGAAGGATCTTGAGATATTTATTGAAAGATATTTAGGAGCTAAATTTTTATCTCAAGCTTTTATAAACTATCTTTTAAGACTGATACATCATTATAACAGAATGGAAGAAATAATAGAAAAAATAACAAAAAAGGGGTGGGAAAATGGAAATGAAAAGTTACACTATTAAATTACTTTTCAAAATAGGAACAATTGTTTTTGGAACTTTGATTGAACATGCCACACCCGCCTTGCGGGAAGAACTAAAAAAAGTTTTATTTGACTTAAACGATAAGGCTGAGAAAACAGATAATCCCTTTGATGATTTGATTATCATTTTTCTTATTAAGCTTCTTGGGTTTGATGAAGATTTTATTAAAGAAAAATAAGGATGTCTTTAACTTGGGAACAAACTAAAGAAGCAATGAAAATTGTAAATGATTGTTGGAACCTCCTTGATGAATTGGAAAAATGCAGATGGAGAGCTGAAGCTAAAATGAGAAATTATGAAAGCTTTAGAAAATATTATTATCACATGCTTATTTCAAAACTTCTTGATAAATGCATGGAATATGACCAATTACAAAAAGTAGGAATAATTAGAAAAATGAAATATAAACAAACTGGGTACTTTTGGGATACTATATATTTTCTTCTTGCTTTTGAACTCATTAGGGCAGACGGAACTATATTTGACCCCAAAGAATTTGGGGTAACACCCTTTACTCTTGAAGTATATGATAAAAATTTAGACCCCCACCCATGCCTATATAATCCTATATACGGAAATTATGATATTTTGGTATGCTATAGCTGGCCTATCTGGTTGGTACCAGATACGGCACCTAATAACACAAAATGGATAATTTGTTGTTCTCTGGAGATAGACACTTCTAAATGCGGATATGGAGAATATTTTTTTTATTTAAAGTTAAAATTTTCATGTGCTTCTGATATTTTATTTTTTGCCGAAGCCCCAATATTATATTGTAAATGCTACTATGGATCTAATGCACACGAGATACCACCTTACCCTTAATAAAGGCACTGCGAAAATTTGCTTGTGTCCTCGCTACGCTGCGGGCACAAGCACCAAATAGAGTTAAGGCATGAGAACACATATAAGCGCTTGGTTGCAAGAAAATTATCCAGATAAAGAGTTCTTAAACGTCTTGGATCAAGTCTTAAGATGCATAGAAGCAAGGAAAAAATTAGATAAAGATATATGTATTAGAACTGTTAAGAAAAAAAGGGGATTTTTTGATGTAGAAACTGAATTTATAGAAATCTATAAAAAGCCACATGCCCCCACTTTTTCTGATAATCAACAGATAAATAGGGAAGTATTTAGACTTATTATGGAAAGATGGAACACTTTATCAGAAGAAGAAAAGCAATATTGGGAAAGTATAGCAGAAAGACCCTGTAGGGGACATAATGCTTTTGTAAAACATGAAATGTTATATAACAAAGATTATTATCTAAATCTTTTAGGTGGGTGGGGAAGAGCTGCTTGGGGAGTGTCAAGATGGGGAGCTTAACTAAATATTATAGATTATATAAGCCTGATATAAACGAGAGGAACTGGGGAGAAGAAGTAAACAGAAATTTTGATATTATAGATACTTTTTTAAAATATTTAGAAAAAGAAATATACAATCTTTATTTGTTCCATAATAGAATTATAAATAGACTTGAAATAGAAATCACTGAAGCTGAAAAAGAATTTAACACTTTAGAAGATATTCTAAAAAGTATGTATGATATATCATTACAAAGCATAAATAAACTTTCTGAAAAAATATCTGATGATTTAGATATTAACTTACAAAACATAAATAAAATTTCAGAAAACTTAACAAGTGAGGTGAGCTATGAGTTTATCAGCTGAAATTGTTATAGAAAAGGACGGGAAAGTTTATAAGCAAAAGGCTAATACTTTGCTTATACAATTTTTTAAACTTTTAGAAAGGCATTGGGCACATAGGAATGTAGGGGTAAAAAATATAGGTGGGAATGTTCAAACAGCAGGACCTGATGATTACACTTTTGAACTTGATGCTATAGAAGGTAATAACAATTTAGGTATTGTTGTAGGTTCTGGTTCTACCCCTGTTGATAAATGCTCTGATTATGCTTTAGAAAATCAACTTAATTTAGATTGTTCTGCTGTAACTGTAAACTCTACTGTTTGTGATTCTGAGAAGATAGAATTAAGCTGTTACAGAAGCTTTACAAATAATACAGGTTCTACTGTGGAAATAAAGGAAGTTGGACTATATTGTTTAGGGTATGGAACAAGTTATTCATACTGCATAGATAGAACTGTTTTAGCTTCTCCAATCACTTTAGAAAATGGAAAAACTGTAAAGATTATGTATATGTTGAGATATGTAGCTTAAGCAAAAAAAATAAAACCGAAGTGCAAAATTTTGCACACACTCTACAACCTGCAAAAAAATTTTTCTACATACCGAAAAAAGTTTAGTAAAGAAATAAAAAAATAAGCTTTAAAGGAGAAAAACCATGAAAGCCATTAACTACCTTATTAGGGAAATCCAAAGATCCAAAAACTTATTTGTCAAACCACTTTTGAAAAAATGGAACCACAAAACAAGTGAAATTCTTCATTCTCTACTTGTTATGAGTGCACAAAATAAAAAACATTATGTTATCATTACTATTGATTCTTTTCTTAAATTTTTACATAAAAGAAACATCAAAATTTCAAGAAGGACTCTATTTTATCACTTACAGTACTTAGAACATAAAAGATATATTATTAGAAAAAGAAGAATC
>JAGGXT010000123.1 GCA_021162905.1 Candidatus Odinarchaeota archaeon
GATTGGCATATCAATACTTAAAGGATTTTATAATAATATAGAAAATGAGATCATGCCCATTAAGGATGGCGACTCGCTTTCACTTGGTAATAAAACTATCAACTTTATTCAAGCCCAATTTTTACATTGGCCAGAAACAATATTTTCCTATTTAGAAGAGGATGAAATTCTTTTTAGTTGCGATGCATTTGGTTCTTATGGTATTTTAGACAATGGAATTTTTGATGATGAGCTTGATTTATCGTTCTATGAAAAAGAAGCAAAAAGATATTTTGCAAATATAGTCAGCAAGTATGCAAAATTTGTAATAAAAGCCATAGATAAGTTAAATCAAAAAGGTATAAAACCAAAGATAATAGCACCAAGCCATGGGCCAATATATAGAAGTAATCCAGAATTCATAATAAGTAAATATTATAAATGGTCCCTACCAGAATACGAACGAAAAGTTGTTATAGTATATGGTTCTATGTATGGAAATACGAGGCAAATTGCTATCAAACTTAAGGAGCTTCTAGAAAATGAGGGGATCTCAACAGTGCTTTTTGATAGTTCCTATGATGATGTAAGCTTTATGCTGCGAGAAGTTCTTGACTCTCCAGCAATAGTGTTTGGGGTTCCTACATATGATGTAAAAATGTTTCCCAAGATAAAATATATAACTGACTTAATTGTTAGCTATAAAGATATAAAGGGTAGAATAGCCGCAATTTTTGGATCGTACGGATGGGGCGGTGGAGCAATTAAAGAGCTCAGAGCAGAATTGGAAAAGAATAACTTTAGAATAATAGAGCCAATAATTCAAATTAAGGGGGCTCCACGACAAGAACATTTCAAAGAAGCGGAAATACTAGCAAAAAATCTTATTCAAGAAATAGATGCGTTCATAAAAGAATAATATCCCTTTTGCAGTTAATATAGATATAATAAAACTGAATTTAAGATCGGGTTTGTGATAACATGAGTCCGTTTCTCAGCTTTTCATATTTTTCATTGCCAAGAACTAATAATTTTAAGAAAGTAGATTTAAACGAAATAGGTACAAAATTTGAAAGAAAGAAACAAGAAATATATTTATCCGTAAATTTCCCATTTTGTGTTGACATTTGCGATTATTGTGAGAAAAAAGCTTATCCATTTAAACCAAGGAACGTATATCGGTATCTTACACGCCTAAGTAAGCAAATAAATTCATTTACTGAAGTCTCAAACAGCTTTAAAGTAAAAGACATAATTATAACTGGTGGATCTCCCTCAGTGCTTGATGAGAAAGATATCTATGTGATAATAGAAGCAATCAACTCGGTTTTTGATGTAAAAGGGCAAGTCTTTCTTGATGCTAATGTTTCCGATTTGTTTAATTATGAAAAAGTCGAGGCTCTTTATTCCGCGGGAGTAGATTACATAAATATAAAAACGCCAACAATGAGTAAAAGAGAGCTTGAGACATTAGGCCGTTACGATTACTATCCCGAAGACCTAACAAGAGCTATTAATAATCTAAAGGATGCAGGATTCAATGAGATAATTCTAAGTACTATGTTTATGTTTCCAGGAAATTCTGTGGAATCATTCGAAAAAACATTAAATGAGCTACTCTCTCTAAGTCCTACATTTCTTCATATAAGACCTTTCATGTTAAACCCAAAATCTAAACTAGCTTATAAAATTTCAATAAATAAAGCTCCTAACATACCTAAGCATAGACTTTTTAGAAAGTTCTTAAAAAAATTCTACGAAGTAATTAAAAATTTTGAATATACAATCACAACACCGTGGACTGTGCATAAAAAGAAGAAAGTTAAATTTACTTTTAATCCACTTCCAATTACAAGAAACATTGATTTTCTTTCACTAGGTTCTGATTCTATCTTTAGACTCGGGAATTTATTAATGAAAGCACCAAGCCTCACCGAATTTATGGCAGAGGATAAGACTTTTTTCTATATGTACGAGATGCCAAAGCACGAAGAATTGATATTATATATACTATTACAACTTTTCAACGGGCTTCAAATAAATCGTAGACTATTTCGCCTAAAGTTTGCAGATTATGACGCCTTTGATACTGTTACTGAATGCTTTGAAAAGTTTAAGAGAAGAGGATACTTTATTGAAAAGAAAGAGTTTCTTCAGTTGAGTGATAGGGGAATTATTCTAATTGGTTTACTGATGTATAGATATATGAAACAACTACAAAAACTTATTTTAGCTTAGTTGCATTACTATTAAAAATAATAATTAATCCACGAGTGGATAATATGGGCACAGCTCTTATTTTTAGCTATTCTAAAGTAAATCGAATAAGTTATAATGTCCTTCTAGGGGCTCTGGAAAAGTGGAATATTATTGATAGTGAGTTAGATATAAAAATAGTTAGCCCTAAAGAAGTAACGAATACTATTTTATCTCTTAAGAAGAAAGGTTATGAAAAAATAATTCTCGCGGTTTCTTTCATGACTACTCAAGTCTTTGAGATAATACATCTAATATCCTCTGCTAGAATGGTAGATCCTTCCATTATTCTAATTGCTGGAGGTCCTCATCCATCAGGAGATCCAATAGGTACCATTCTTTTAGGATTTGATTTTGTTATTATTGGAGAGGGGGAAATAACATTTCCAAGGATCATTGAAAGGATAAAAAATAATGAAGATCCAACTAAAGAAAGAGGGCTCTTCTTTTACAATGGAAACAAATTTAAATTCACTGAAAAACAAAAAGAAATAGATCTAAATGAGTATCCTCCGTTTTCTTTAAAGTTCAAAAAGTTTAATCCCATAGAGATTACCAGAGGGTGCCCTTTCGCTTGCTTTTACTGTCAGACATCATATATGTTCTCTAAAAAGGTTAGACATAGGTCAATAGAAAACATTTTGAGATATATATCTATCATGAACAATTTAGGGCTTCGCGACGTTCGATTTATATCACCGAATGCATTTTCCTATGGATCTATTAATGGAAGAAAACCAAATATTAGAGCTATTGAAGAACTGTTAGAAGGTATCAGAGGTATAATAGGTCCAAAAGGACGTATTTTTTTCGGCACATTTCCCTCAGAAGTTAGACCCGAGTTTGTTTCCGAAGACATTTTAGAAGTTATAAAAAAATATGTTAATAATGACAATTTAATAATTGGTGCTCAAAGTGGTAGTCAAAGGGTGTTAGATATAATAAATCGAGGACATACTATTGAAGATATATATAAAGCAGTATCATTATCAACTAAATATAATTTCACTCCTAATGTTGACTTTATTTTTGGCTTGCCAGGTGAAACAGAAGCCGATGTAAATAACACTCTGAAGGTTATGAAGGATCTTATAAAAATGGGTGCGAGAATACATGCACACACGTTTTTGCCACTTGTTGGAACACCTTTTTCTAAAAAGCCACCAGGATATATCAATAAAAAGATAAAACGTATATTAGGAAAACTTGCCCTCGAAGGAAAATTATATGGTGAGTGGGCTAGTCAAGAATTAGAAGCACTCAAAATACATTCTTATTATGCTTTAAGAAATAGACTCTTACAAGAATTTCAAAAATATAAACGTCTTCTAAAAAATCCAATTTTTTCATTTTTTGCATAACTGCTCTTTTCAAGAAAATAAAACATTATTATTATAGCATCATTATTTTTTAATAAATCATTAACTTTTGTTGGATAAAATTAATTAGGGATTGCATTAGATTACCATCTAAAACAATAATATTAGCAATCTATATTTAATGAGGTGTGTTCTAATGATAGAAGTTAGATGGCATGGTCGGGGTGGTCAAGGCGTAGTTACTTCTAGTGAGCTCCTCGCACGTGCGGCTTTGATTGAAAAAAAATATGTTCAGCATTTTCCTGAGTTTGGACCTGAAAGACGTGGTGCGCCTGTTCGGGCCTATACACGAATTTCTAATGAGCCTATTGAAATTCATACAGGAGTCTATGAGCCAAATATAGTAGTTGTTATAGATCCTTCATTGGCTTTGGAACCTACTTTGTATCTTGAAGGTGTGAAAAAGGGTGCTAAAGTTATAATCAATGCCAAAGAAATTAAAGAGGAGATAGCTTCTAAAATTAAATCGATAGGTGCTGAGTTGTATTATGTCGATGCATTCCAGATAGCTCTAGATGTTTTTGGTAAACCCTTCTACAATACCCCTATGTTTGGTGCTTTAGTAAAAGCTACAGGAATCGTAGATCTCAATGCTGCAATTGAGGCACTGAAGCAAAGATTTAGTGGAGATATTGCTGAGAAGAATATACAAGCTGTAAAAAGAGCTTTTGAGGAGGTAAAAAAATATGAGTAAGAAATTAAAAAATTGGAAGGAAATTCCTATCGCAGGTTTAATAACAGAACCAGCATCCTCATGGAACTATAAAACTGGCAATTGGCGTGCTTTAAAGCCTATACTTGATCAATCAAAATGTATAAAGTGTCTTTTATGTTGGGTATATTGTCCAGAGCCAGCGGTTCGTCGTCATGAAGATAATTCCGTTGAAATAGATTATGACTTCTGTAAAGGTTGTGGTATTTGCGCATCTGAATGTCCTGTAAAAGCAATAACTATGGTACCTGAGGGTGGTGAGTGAAAGTGGTTAAAATGAAGAGAATAGGTTTAACTGGAGATTCTGCCGTTGCATTTGCTGCTAAACAGGCAAATGTGGATGTTATTTCAGCTTATCCTATTACACCACAAACTATTATTGTTGAAGTATTAAGTGAGTTTGTTCATAATGGCGAATTGAATGCTGCGTTTATACCCGTTGAATCTGAACATTCAGCATTATCTGCAGCCGTGGGTGCATCCCTAGCTGGAGCACGTGTGTTCACAGCTACTGCTAGCCAAGGATTAGCTCTTATGTATGAGATATTATATATTGCTGCATCTTTAAGAGCACCTATTGTAATGGCATTAGGCAATAGAGCATTTTCTGCACCTATAAATATACACTGTAGTCACGATGATGCCTATGCAGCTCGAGATACTGGTTGGATACAACTTTTCTCTGAAAATCCCCAAGAAGCTTATGATCTGACACTACAAGCATTTAAAATTGCTGAAGATAAGCGTGTCTTGCTACCTACTATCGTAAACCTTGATGGGTTCATAGTCACTCACTGTTTTGAGGGTCTTGATGTTTTTGAGGACGATGAAGTTCCCAATTTTCTACCACCAAGAGAACCTGTATATCAGATAGATCCTGACAATCCAATAACATATGGTCCATTGGCATTCTTTGACTATTATATGGAAATTAAGAGACAGCAAGCTGAAGCAATAAAAAACTCGTATCCAGTTATAAAAGAAGTTCTAAATGAGTTTAGCAAATTTAGTGGTCGAACATATACGCCAATAAAGACTTATGGTATGGAAGATGCTGAGGTGGCTATAGTTGTATTAGGTTCAACAGCTGGTACAGCACGTTATGTCGCTAAAGAGTTAAGGAAAGAAGGGAAAAAAGTGGGCGTAGTTAGTCTAGTTGTCTATAGACCATTTCCTGTTGATGAACTTATAGACATCTTAAAATCTGTAAAAGTTGCAGCTGTACTTGACAGATCATATAGTTTTGGAAGTCCTGGAGGGCAGTTATACATGGATATATCAGCAGCATTGTATAATGAATCTGAACGTCCGTTGCTATTTAATGTAATTTATGGCCTTGGCGGTCGTGACATGACAGTTAGTAATCTTAAATCTATATTTGAGAAAGCATTAGAATATGCAGAGAAAGGCAAGATAGAGAAGAAAGAACTCTGGGTGGGTGTTAGAGAATAGGAGGTATGTACAAAATGAGTGAAATTAAATTATTAAAAACGATAAAAGAACTTCCTCCTGATGACAAATACGAATTTGCTCCAGGTCATCGACTGTGTGCTGGGTGTGCAATTCCTATTCTTGTAAAGATAACCCTAAAAGTAATTCCAGATCCTAAAGTTATAGTGAATGCTACCGGGTGTTTAGAGGTTGCTACTACTATATATCCCTATACAAGTTGGAATGTCCCATGGGTTCATAATGCATTTGAGAATGCAGCAGCTACAGCTTCTGGAATAGAAGCTGCTTTTAAAATATTTGAAAAGAAATATGGTAAAAAGAAACCGCACATAATTGTTTTTGCAGGTGATGGTGGAACTTTTGACATAGGAATACAAGCCCTAAGCGGAGCTTTAGAAAGAGGTCATGATTTCGTCTATATTTGCTATGATAACAACGCATATATGAATACTGGAATACAGAGGTCCAGTGCAACTCCACGTGGAGCTAGAACAACAACATCTCCCGCGGGAGAGGTAATTCCTGGAAAACCAGAAAGAAGTAAAGACTTAATTGCAATAGCTGTAGCTCATGGGATTGAATATGCTGCAACTGCTAATCCAGCATATCCTATTGATTTGGCAAATAAATTGATTAAGGCCGACGCGGTTGAGGGCCCAGCTGTAATACACTACTTCTCACCATGCCCAACTGGATGGTATTTTGATCCATCTCTATCTATAAAAATTGCAAAACTAGCTGTTGAAACTGGCGTATGGCCCTTATACGAGGTTGAGAATGGAAAATATAAAATAAACAGTCCAAGTTTGAAATATCTAAAAAGTCCTAAGCCACTAGAAGAGTATCTTAAGTTGCAAGGGAGATTCAAACATCTTCTTAAACCTGAAAACAAATGGATGCTAGATTTATATAAGCAAGATATCGAATATCAGTGGACTTTATTGAAAAGACTTACAGGGATAGGATAACATTTCTCTTTTATTTTTTTCTATGAAAAACTTGCCGCTCCCACTATATCTCCTACTCCGCCACTTTTAAATATTTCTAACATCCGCCTTAGCTCGTTTATCTCGACTTTTATCATCTTCTCGTATCTCCTCGCATACGCCTCTATTCGCCTCAGCTTCCTCGTAATTAATTGACTCTTACTGGCATCTCTATACTTATCCCCTTCATCACCAGCGCATGCATCACTACCAAAAGCTTTCTTGCCAACGCCACCAACGCTACTCTGTGCCCTCTTCTCCTCATAATATTGTAATAGAACAAGTATAAGCTCTTCGAAGCCTTCGTCCTCACTATCGACTCGGCAGCCTCCGTCAACGCATGCCTCAAATATGGACTACCCACTTCGTTATCCCACGACCCCACTGCTTACCATTCGACTCATTTATGCGTGGAACCAGTCCAGAATAGCTCGCTATCTGCTTCCCATCAATGAATCTCTCAAAATCGCCAATCTCCGCAATGACAGTCGCGCTGTTATCATATCAACTCCAAGTATCGATATAAGTATTCTCTCACGTGTCTCTTAATTCTCTCATCACCATCTACAACTCTCACTATCATCATCTCTATACGACTTATCACCTCGTTAATCCTCTCTATCTCCGTCAATAGAACCAAAATTAAATCTTTATCCAAGCTCTCAAAGTGTGCTCCACTAAGCACTTCCATAAGCACTTCCCTCTTTTTTGCAGGTGCAACTTTTATCGCATCATCTGCATCACCTGCGATAATCGCTTTCAGCACTCTCATTCCGGAAACCCCAAAGATGTCCGAGAAAACACGCTTCAGATCAAGGCGTGCCGCAGATAAAAGCGATTGTACCCTGTTCTTGTGACTCGTATTCTCGTCTACCAACTTTCTTCGAATTCTAATTAAATTCCTTAACTTTCGAATGCTTTCATCTGGTACATAGGATTCCTCAACAAGTTCCTTCGCGTACATCAGTGCAATCCACGCTGCATCGTGTTTATCGCTCTTCTTTCGCTTTCTCGGAACTTGAGATGAGCTAACTGCGTGAACCGAAAAACCGTGTTTTTTGAGCCAGTCGTAGATGGCGTACCAGAAGTTGTTAGATGTTTCTATAACAACTTCGCTACACATGTTCTCCGAAAGCCACTCTACAAGCTCATTGTACCCGTAGCGGTCGTTACTAAACGTTCTTACACTGATTATTGACTCATTAACAAAATTTAAAATAACTGAAGTAAATCTTTTTTTATGAGGATCTATTCCACAGATCCTTAAATTTAAATATTTCAACTCATTCATATTTTTGGGAGCCGTCGGGGCGAGTGGCACGACCTTGTGCTAATGGGCTTCTATACGGGGTCAAAGCCCCATACTGAACACCCATTTGAGGCGTGCCCGCCAGACTTATGACGAGGTCGAAGCCCCAAAAAATAAACCAGCGGCCCCTAGGCTCCCAATATTTGATAAAAAGGAGCGGCAAGTTATAAGTTTTCATTTCAGACTTTAGCGGTGATACTCTCTTGTCATTTGCAGAGAAAGTTTTAACAAGACCAAAAGTCACGGATCCTTTAATAGCTAAAATTGCTTTACCTTATGCACTTTTTATATTATTATTGCGTTTTATGGTGATAGTCCTTTTTTCGCTACCATACTATCCCATCTCCCCTAAAGGGTTTCAAATAGATTTTCACTGGATTTTAATACCACCAACGATTGATATGTTTAATGTATACTTGTATATTCCTCAAGATTTTCTTCTAATGGACATCATCTTTGAGCTTTTATTCACGTTTTTACACGCATATATTGCTTCGTATCTCTTAATTCTTATAATACGAGAACATAAGCCTAAGGATAGATATTTTGAGCTACCTTACATAGGGGCTAGGGATAGCTATTTTGAAATGCTTAAATTTTTCCTTTTCGTAAATGTTTTAAGGATTTTGCTGGAAAAAGCACCACAATATTTTTTCCTTACAGAGAAATCCGAGCTTTATTTCTTAATATTAAAAGGTATATACTGGGTAATTGGCATTTTCTTTATTTTCACTCCATATATTATCATACTTAATGGAGTTTCCTTCTCCCAAGCAATCATAAGAAGTTACAATCTTGTAATTGAAAAAGGTGATATTGTGTTTAAGGTCATAATCGCAAGTATTCTTTCATTTTCAATTTTTGAATGGATTTTATCCTTAACTAATAACTTCTTATTAATGATATTTGGTGTGCTTTTTATCGGCTTTCCTCTAATAATAACACTTAATAATTTTATCATAAGAGAGCTGATGGAAATAGAAGGTGTAGCTGTAAATGAACAATAGTAAAATAAAGAAAATTTTGTTAGCTGGGTTGATTATACTATTGTTCTCAATGGCCTCTCTAGTTATTACACATTCCATGGAAAACATCTCAAATAGACTAATAAGTAATAGAAAATTTAAAACATATGGTGTATTTGAAACAATTCCAGAAAATCAGCTTTTCTTTAAATTTAAAATAACTACCTATCCTATTTGGATTGTTGGTGAGAATGTAAAATGTAACATAAGTTTACTTCTAGTCTCAGAAATAGTAAGTTCTGCTCGAGTAAAAAGGCTTGATTTTAAAGTATTCTCAATAGATAAAAACAAAGAGTTTGTTTACACAATAATTCCAAATGAGGAGATAAGCTCCCTCTCTATCTTTGTAGAGAAAGAGATCACAATTGAATTTTCTATAGTTGTTTTGACGGAGTTTCAAGATTTTGTATCATTAGGAATTTATATTCTTTTTGAGTATGATACTGTTAATAATACCGTTCTTGAAGGAGCTACCTATGCTGCATATGTCGGATGCCTCAAAGTACAGCAGTTTCCTGAACGGATACTCTCGTATAATTCATCATTAGTTATGCTATTTCTTATCTTCATACTAACTTTATTTGTAGCTAATTTAAGGAGAAAATATGAGAATGAGAAAGCCTTTCTATCGATGGTTATAGTTCTTTTAATAGCCATATTATTATCTGTTATTGTAGATCTAATCATTTTTCCCCGCATTAGCACCACCCCTGAATTACAAAAACAATCTCTAAAATACATTCTTCCTCTTAATAACTCAAATAATGAGATATTTAGAAATTTAACATTAGAGATCACGCTTGAGACTTTTCCTATGCCAGCCACCATATATGATGTCTTTGAAAGCAATCTAACAGTAGCTATAGCTATAAAGAATTTTATAATTAATAGATCAATTCTTGGCGTAATATTCCTCTTCAATAAAACAAATGGCTTCACTCCTCATGAAACTAATTTATTTTTCACTCAATTTTTCTTTATAAGAAATATGACATCTATTCAAACTCAAATGTTTGCAATAATGCGAGAACCAGGTCGGTATATATTTGTGCTCAAAACTATATATCTAATTCTATTTCTTGACAATGGGACGATAATCTCTACATATATTGAGCCAAAAGTGGATGTTGCATTAAGGATAACAATAGTGAATACATGGCAAAGTCCTAAAGGTATAGCATTACTCAGTGGAATGATTACACTTATTATTATAGATGTTTCTGGAACAATAGTTATTATGAGAAAAAATTTAATACATAAAAAGGAGGAGAGAGGATTCTTTATATAATAATCACTCCTTAGAAAGTTCAACAAATGTTTCTAATGTAACTTTGAATGCTTCTTTTAGGCTCTTCATGACCTTGGTAGTTCTATCTGCTGGTTGTTCCTTTTCTAACTGACCTTTTCCTGTCCCTTCCACTATATTGCCGTCAACAACAAGAATAGAACCAACCTGAACATCATTTATTTGTCCAAATACAAACAAGAGTGAAGTCTCCATTTCGACCCCAACTACATTTTTTTCTTTCCAAAAATTGTAGAGCCAATCCTCCTTCAAGTAAAAGATATCACTCGTCCATATAATTCCTGTGAATACTTTCAATTTTGTTTTCGTTGCCATTTTTGTTAGTGTCTCATAAACTTTAGGGGTTGCTACAGCTGGAAATTCTGGAGGTGCATAGTTCTCACTAGTATGCTCATCTCTCACTGCAGCGTATGGTATTATTATATCACCAGTTTTTATTCCAGGTCTGAGTGCACCAATAGTACCGACTCGTATAATATTCATAACTCCCAAATCGTAAGCCTCTTCCAGTGCTATTGCTGTAGCTGCTGCTCCTATTCCTGTACTCATTATACTCACTTCTATATCCTTATACCTCCCAGTATATGTTATATATTGTCTATTCTCTGCAACTTTTTGCTTTTCATCTAAAAATTTAGCAAGGATTTCAACTCTTTTCGGATCGCCAGTAATTACTAGATTCTCTGCAATATCTCCTAAATCACAAGCTATATGTGGCTTTACCACATAGAATACCTCCTTTAAAAATCAAAAATAATGGAAGTTTATGAAATTAGAGTAATCTAGATCCGCAGACCTTACAGAATTTAGCATCACCTGGATTTATTGCTTTGCAATAAGGACATATTTTCTGTTCTTCTGTTCTTTCTATACTTACAGGTCTTGCTGACTCGGTTGCCATTTGGGGTGGCGGTGGAGGCGTAAAGGTTTGTGTTGGTAAACTTGCTGCAGGAAATACTGTTTGCTTTACTTCATTAACGCTTTCTTCAACGATGAACTTTACAGTCGTAGCAATAATACCAAGCCCCGATATTATTCCAACAATAATTGCTATTGGAAGAAATGCAATTATAATTGTTGTAGGATCGCTAGGGTTTATTGAGTATATCGCGAATGGCATAACTACAAAAATCAATACACTTGCAATTACAGAACCAAGTATTGCCCATACCAAGGAAAAGATAACTATCTTTAATGCAACAATAAAGGAACGACCCCACGAAACCACACGTCATTCCTCCATAATAGCATAAATATTGTTTTTACAAGAAATAAAAGAAAATTAGAATTTAAGTGTATTGATATAAAGTTATTTTCTTCCAATATTGCTTAATGGATAAACCTTTGTTACTCTTACTTTAGGCACCTTTCCTCTCAGAATTATATTAGCTATTATTGCTTTTAACAGTTTGTCTATGTTAATATTTTTCAATGCACTTGTAAATATAACTGAAGCAATTGGCAGATCTTTCCTAAGTTTATTTATCTTTCTCACCGGTGCTCTGCTATTTATATCGACTTTAGTTCCAACTAATATTACAGGGACTCTACCAGTAGCTCTTATCAGAAATAAGTACCATTTATATAGACTTTTAAGAGTCTTTACATTAGATATATCAAAAGCTAGCAACAATATATCTGCTCCATATGCAAAGAGAGGGAGGAGATGCCGAAATCGAGAATCTCCTGATAAGTCCCAAAATTGTAAAATTATATCCTTACCATAACTATCGAGCTGATACTTTTTTATGCCAAAGGTAGCGCCTATAGTCTTCCCAGTATAATATAGCATATCATCTGATAAAACTCTGACCAATGTCGTTTTTCCAACCCCAGAATCTCCTCCAATAAGAATCTTATAAACATTTGATTCAATACTTATTCGTAGCTCCCTTTTCTCCTCTATGAGTAGCACCCCAATCTACTTTTAAAACTAAAATCTTATTTTAAATTATTTTGTTGCTACACATATTTAAATTTTTATAGGAAAATAGAAAGATATGGAATCTCATAATTATTCCTTCGCTCAAAAACTTACAAAAGATATATATATCTACTTTCAATACAATTCTTGCTAATTTTTGGATTTCTAAACCTGCTAGAACTTTATGGAGGAAGATGATAGTATGACTCCTACCTCAATTGCTCTCATTGCAATTTTCCTTGGAACATTATTCTTCATCCTTACTGAGAAGGCCGATAAGTCTATAGTTGCCCTTGCTGGAGGATTATTAACATTTGTTATTCTCAGCTATCATTTCAACTTTAATTTTAACGTAGTATTTAGAAAAGTTATTGACGAGTTTATAGATTTCCCCACTTTAATTATAATGTTTGGTGTGTTGGTTGTAGGTGCTGTTGTTAATGAGTCTGGACTTTTTCAATGGGTTGCCATAAAAATAGTAAAACTAACAAGAGGGAGCCCTCAAAAGCTCTTGTTTCTACTTATCCTTCTAACAATCCTACTAAGTAGTCTCTTGACAATTCTTGCTGCAGTTATAATACTAGGTAGACTGACAATATCAATAACAAAAGCGTTGGATATAGACCCTAAACCCTATTTACTGTCAGAAGCAGTAGCTATAAGTATAGGTGGTTTAACATCGCTAATTGCATCACCAGCATCTATATTAATTGCTCAGAAGGTTGATTTAGATTATATATTCTTTATTACTCATACTTTACCTTTTGCTATAATTTTAGCAATTATAATATCATTCATATTGACGAAAACTGTTGAATTGCCTGAAAAAATCACTGAGTTAAGAAGAATGGTGATTATGGAATTTGATGAATGGAGTGTAGTGCCGAGCAAATTTCTTTTCTATGCCTCATTAGCGGTTTTAATAGGAATGGTAGTAGGCTTTTTCCTTTTTCCAGCTTATATTGTCGCATTTACTGGTGCAATATTATTCTTGATTATTCATGGTACATCTTTTGAAAAAATAGCGAAAGAAATAGAATGGAGCGACATTCTATTCTTTATTGGAATATTTATTGTCGTGGGTGGGGTAGAGTACACGGGCATTTTAGAAACTATTGGACATATCTTGGCTGAAATAAGCGGTGGAAACCCCATGGTACCTCTATTAATAATTATCTGGCTTGCTGGAATTGCATCTGGTTTTCTAGATGAAGTAACTATAGCTCTAACTTTTTTACCAATAATTGATGAGTTGGTAAATACTGCTGGTTTTTCAAGATATTATTATGTTTTCATCATAGCACTAATACTAGGTACAAATCTAGGCGGTTGTATGACTCCTATAGGAACCCCTGCAAATCTAATGATATTATCCATAGCAGAAAAAGAAGGAAAAGGTATACCCTTTAAAACATTCTTAAAATATGGCAGCCTTGTGGTGCTCATAAATCTTATTATGGCAAGTGTATATATTGCAGCTTTATTAGCTATATTAATTTTATAAATAATATATCTCTACCTCATTTTTCTGATATGTACAGATATGCTTTTCGGTTCTGGTACAC
>JAGGXT010000317.1 GCA_021162905.1 Candidatus Odinarchaeota archaeon
AAACCTCAACATCAAAACCCATACGCCGCAAAACATCAACAGGAATAGAATCAATAACCCTACCAATAGACTTCTCCTCATTCAAAGCCGGAATAACAACCGAAATCTTCCTCCGCAAAGACATAACACATCAACCATCACTACAAACCAACTCAACATTACTCTCACTAAACAACCATGGGTCATTACAACTAATTAAATTCACCCAACCCTATAAATATATACCCATAACCCCCCATCCCCATCAGCAACAAAACAAAACCCAAAAGTCAACAAAATTTCCTTCTAACTCTTTTCATTATCCAAACCAAAACAACCAACCCTTTCCTAATGCCCAAAACAAACAAATAAAATACCGTTAACACCAAAAAATTAACTGAATTCCCATGATCAACAACACATCAATTCTATCTTCAAACAATTCAAGTTAAAAAATCCTAAAGAATGCAGCTACAAAGGTTGGCAGAGCAAATTTCTCCCCGAGGAAATATAGAAGCACATCAAATCGTTCCCACATGAAAATACCCTTTTAAATTCAAATAGCAAACATAAAACGCAACAGACAAGCAGCAAACCATAAGTTAGAGATAAACTGAGAAACAAAAGGTAGAAAAACAGAAAACCGTCAATAATAAAACACTAAGGCATAAAATCACCAAATATCCCTAATAACAAACCAAAAAGCCAAAAATAAACACTCTCCTCGATAACATATAGAGAAAAACCTTGGCAAAACAATTTCAAATGACACGAGATACTGAAGGATCTCACCCCATAGGCAAACCACAAAAGAATACCACACTAATACCCAAACCTAACACAAACTATTATAAAAAATACTCCAAAACACAAGAAACTTAACGATATTACAAGTACATCTTTCACACTTACCTTAATAACCTATCCAGATGAGCATAAAGAAAGATACGACCATGCTGACAAACACTACTTAGGAAAGAGACATGAACTCAAACTATATATATTAGCGGTTCCCTATTCTCTAGTGGCATTTCAGTAGAGGGGATTCAATGCCCACTGAGAACAAAAAAAGAGTAATTGCATGCATACCCGCATATAACGAAGAAAAAACCATCGCAAAAATAGTGTTGCTCGCGCAAAAGTTCGTGGACAAAGTCGTAGTAGTAGATGATGGTTCTGAAGACTTAACAGGTGAAATAGCAAAACGCTTAGGAGCTTTTGTTGTAAGACACGATGTAAGAAAAGGCTATGGAGCAGCAATACAAACCTGCTTCAAAACAGCAAGAGATCTAAACGCAGACATAATGATAACATTAGATGCAGATGGACAACACGATCCAGAGGAAATCCCAAAACTCATCAAACCAATATTAAATGATGAAGCAGACATCGTCATTGGATCCAGATTTCTAGACCAAAAAAGCATAAATGAAATCCCATTTTACAGACGCTTAGGCATAAAAACCATCACTTTCCTTACACGCAAAGCAACTGGCAACCAAAAAATAAGCGACGCCCAAAGCGGCTTCAGAGCATACTCCAGAAAAGCCCTAGAAAAATTAGAAATAGAAGAAACTGACATGTCCGTGAGTACAGAAATCCTACTTAAGGCGGCAGAGAAAAAATTAAGCATCACGGAGGTTCCTATATTTTGCAGATATAAAGGTATTGAAAGCTCTACTCACCACCCTCTTCGCCACGGCTTCAACGTTGTTACATCAATCCTCAATTTTATAGCCATAAAACACCCCCTTCTCCTACTAGGCGTCCCAGGCATAATCTCACTAGGTTTCGGACTAACACTTCTCTGGTACGTTATCCAAAGATACTATGAAGTAAAACAGCTTGCAGTCGGAACAATGATAATCTCCACTACGACCATTCTCGCCGGAATTTTCGCCACACTTGTAGCCCTCCTATTATATGCAATGACTAAGAAAAATAATAAACAATGATATTCTTTCCTCTCCGCAATTAATCATATACAATGTACATTATTATCTTACGATAATACACTCAGTCTATCTAAAATATCACACATAAGTTGCCCCACCTATACTACTATCATAATATTAAATTCATTTATATATTGTGATTAAGTTAAAACTCTAGTTACTACAAATATTCACCGTTTTATACGCTAGATCCTTAATAAGTCCATTAACAACTGTAAGCACGCGCTATGAACATTCTTTTCACATCAATGACTATAGACGTTCTCATAAATGCTCTAAAATCCTCCGATGTAAGCTTCTTAAACCCACTCTCATAGTCAGAAAAGCATTATCTCAGTCAAGTTAAATCAGCCATTTTATGATTAGTGAAGTTCTTCATAACAAGAATAGGTATCATTTAGTGGTTGTTACTAGTACTATTCCACCTACAACTACTGAGAAAGTGGTGAGATCTCTAATCGAGAAAATATCGGGTAAGAAAGTTGGTGAAGATATTGGTTTATGTTTTATGCCTGAGTTTTTAAGAGAGGGAACCGCGATTCAAGATATTTTAAATCCTTGGCGTATAGTCGTAGGCGAATTTGATAGGAAGAGTGGTAATATCCTTCATCAGTTCCTCTTGGATGTTCATAGTGGTAAATTACCGCCGATAGTAAGGACTGCTCCAGTTAATGCTGAGTTGATTAATATGCGAGCTTGCATCTCCATCTGGAAGAGGGTGTGTCAACAGATATAACTTTTATATCTGTTGACAAAACCGCATCTTTATAATTTCCAGTAACTCTTAATATTCCGCTTTTGACAAGATTTCCAAGATTTTAACGACACCCAGTTTTTTGATGGGTGAAATTCCTTTTTCAATAGATTCAAGCTTTTTCTCGTCCACATCAAATCCAATTACCTCAACGTCTCTCAAAGCATATGCAACGGTATGGCTAAGACCAACATAACCCAAACCGAATATAGAAATTTTCCATGTAGACAAGTTATTCACCCTTTAACCTTATTTAATGCCCATTCATAGCTTTCACGCAATGCGTCCCAGTATCTGCGAGGGTTGCCTACATCTAAACGTTTTTCGTCTTTATGGAGCTTCACAGCAAAAACTCTCTCACCACTGTCTATAGCGGCTTTAATAGCATCAGTGAGCTGTATTTCACCTTTCTTATCTGGTTTCGTCTTTTTTAACTTATCAAATATTGAAGGCTTAAACACATATATGGCTACAACAACTAAATTTGAAGGGGGTTCCCTAGGCTTCTCAACAATATCCAACACATGTAAAATTCCTTTTTCCACGAACTCTGCTTTTACAACACCATACTGTCTTGGATTCTCAACTTCCTCGACTATAAATACGATATCAGCATTATTTTTATTAAATGTTTTAAGAAGCCTCCTTAAATGACTACTATTATCACTTAAGATGAGGTCGTCACCAGCGTGGACAAGAAAGGGTTCGGAGCCAACAAAACTTTCTGCTCGCAAAACAGCATCACCAAAACCCCTAGGCTCAGGTTGATTCACAAACAAAATCTTGGAATTAACAATCATACGGTAAAAACGGTTCAACTCCTCAACTTGGCATTTAAGCCCCTTCTCTTCAAGCAAATGAACAAACTGGTAATCCGGAGTGAAATGGTCCTCTACAGCTCTCTTACTACGTCCCACAACGAAGCAGAAATCCCGAAAACCGACCTCATACAAAGATTCAAAAACAACCTGAACAACAGGCTTAAGATGCACGCCCTCACTCTCATTAAAAGTAAACAATGGAAGCATCTCCTTAGGAGTTTCCTTAGTAGCAGGAAGCAACCTAGTACCCAAACCACCAGCAGTAATAACAGCCTTTCCAACCATCATAACCCCTCGCTAACTCAAACCCTTCAATTAGTAAACAGCAATAAAACCCTTTCCCTCTCTAATCGATCACATAAATACTACACAAAATAAATGAATTCTAATACTTAGAAAACAAGAGTACTAGAATAAAGCCTACTTATGAGGAGGATAATCCCAGTTCCACGGCTTCCCCACACGAGGATCATCTACTCTACCATTTATAGATTTAGGAACAACTGTCGAATCATTCCATGGCCTACGCTCCTCATCAAGGTTCTTATAATCATATGACGAGTAATGGGGTATACGAGTCAGACTGGTTCAACTCCCAAATAGGTCTTGATGTTATGACTATTTTCATACTCTGAGTACCTTTTCGAATATAGCAAGACTTTTCCAGATTGCCTTATGCTTTTCTACGTCAAGTATTGCGTTGATATTTAAACCTTTACTTCCTATCCAGAGGCCTCCAGCGTCTTCACGATTGTCATCGAATAAAACTTGGTACTTGTAAAAATTAAACGCATTATGGTAATATTTCCTATTGGCGTCATGCAACACTACAATACCTTCATTATCTAAAAGGTTAAGTGCAGAAAGCAAACAATCTTTTCTCGCCCTCCCATCAATAAGAATAAAATCGAAAATCATGCCGAGTGTCTTTGGGAAGTTCACATAATCTCTTAAGTCTGTATATGAGCCGTCATTGTGTTCATCAGTCCAAGGGTAGTTATTAGGAGGAATGCAATAAATCTTTGTGTTAGGTCTGCGAACCATACGTCTAACTTTAGCTGCCCATCCCTCATCATGCTCTATAGCGATCCATATTGCATCATCGCTTAGATATCTCGGAAAATATAATGTGCTGTATCCAACTCCCCACTCTAAGCAATATTTAGGTTTTTTCCGGTTCAAAAGTTCTATGATGATCTCTATTTCCTTAATCTTCATCCATGGTTTTATGGGGTTAATAGAAAAGAGCTTTCTCAATGCTATATCCCTAACTTCCTTAGCGAGAATTGTCAGAACTTAAAAAAACAAGGAGTTGTTGATCCATTTTACAACTTCACATCCTTTTTCATTTTACTTCCCCATTACTTCTCTAACAACATCAATAACTATATCGGCCTGATCTTTTAGTTATTCTTTGGTTAGCGTGCGCTCAATATCGTCCTCCTTCCTCTAAATTTCTTATCAATTCATCTCTATTAATCTTATCTCTATTTTCGATTAGTATTAAATACATCCAATAGGCACAAAGACTGCCGTTGTCGTTCTGGGCAAATAGTGACAACACTTCTTTAAGGCTGTTTCTTGGTCAAAATAAACATATGGGTTCCGACGTCCACAGTGGTTATCGCAACTTTCCTAATCAAATTGTGTTACTAATATCGTTTTACCTTCAATTAATTTACTTTTTAACACCAATGCATAAGATGTAAGTGGCGAGACTAAAGGTTTTGCAAAGAACTTTATCCAATGATCCCGCATACTTTTAGAAAGGTTAATTTACTTAAGAATACTTTCGGTGTTAATTTGCGGAAGTATATCGACGCCCCGAAACCATAAATCTTTAGAACATCAAAGTTGGCATCATGGAAAGATCTATCAATCATTTTTCATCGAAATAATTTATGTGATGGTCGATGTAAAAACTTCTTAGACAGCGTGGACAAAGAACTTTGACAGTCAATTATTGTCTCTTAATCTCAAGTTAAAAGTTTAACGTGGTAACGTTCTTGAATTCTTCTACTAATTCTTGATAAAGGTTGATCGTCCTATTAACCATATAATTTACAGAGAATGATTTAACGATCTTTTTTCTTGCAACGGATCCAAGTTTCTTCCTAAGATTCTCGTCATCTAATAATTTTAGGATGGCGTTTTTTAGTCCGTCAGGGTCTCCTGGTTCTACCAAAATACCATCCTTTCCTTGCTCTATGACTGATAGGACTCCACCGATCTTAGATGCGACAACTGGTTTTCCACATGCCATAGCTTCCAACAAGACTAACCCTATAGCCTCCACGCGCAACGTAGGAAAAACAAAAACATCTGCTAGGTTGTAATATTTTGGTAGCTTTTGTTGAGGAACTTGGCCTGTGAAAATAACGTTATTCGATATGTTCAATTTAACGCTTAAACGCTTCAAAGATTGCAGATAAGGTCCTGATCCCACTATAACGAGTTTTACATCATTATGTTCTTTAAGGATTTCTGGGAATGCTTTTAACAATATGTGGAAACCTTTCTCTCTAAGTATTCTCCCAACTGCTTGAATTATTTTTTTATCTGATAAACCCAATTCTTCCTTGAAACAATCTACATTCATAGGTTGAAACTTGTTTACATCTACTCCGCAAGGAATTACTTTTATTTTTTTCATGGGAATTTTGTATTGACAGTTAATATCCTTTGCTAATTTATAACTAACAGCTATTACCCTATCTGCTTTACGTAAGACTTCTCTGTCGATCGGGTTCACAAACGATTTAAAGTACATATATGAGGCTATTGCAAATCCCATTATGCTCTTTGTATTCAATTGAGTCTTTATCTCATTTTTAATTGTTCCGTGACAAGTGACTACAAAAGGTATGTACTTAAATAACTTTTTATAAAACTTGCAATAACCGTACCCGGAATAACTTTGACTATGAATAATATCAAACTCTTCTTGCTTACTTAGCCGCAAAAATACTTTCGCAGACTCCCTAAAAAACGCTTTTGTATACTTTAGCGATCTATCCCCTACATAGAATATTTTTAGTTTTGGTCTTTTTTCTACCTTTAACCCTGAAGGATGTTTTGTTGTTATTACCGTTACTTCGTGTCCCTTAGCAGCTAACCCATTAATAAGATTCTGAACATGATTTTCCATGCCACCAGTATAGTGTATTGGTAAACCCTTAGCAAACATGCAAATATTCATCTTTTTGGAAGATCTAGGCATTACTTTGCACCACCATAATCCTAAGTGGTATTTAAGTCATTGTATAACGTGCCAGCTGAGGCCGAGGAGAATAATGTTGTATAAATATGTAAGGAAGCCTAGAATCCATATGATCGAGAAGCTTGCTACAGCTAGTAATTTTTTATTGGAAGCAAGGTAAGTGATAAAAAGTCCGCCAAGAGGGAAAATAGCAAATTTTATCCAAAAGTCCCAACTGTTGGTAATATTAAATAGGAGTTCTAATGGAGTTCTTCTAACAATGGGATACTCCGCAAGATAAAGAGGCAACCTAAATAAATGTATGACGGAGAGGATTTGCTCCATTAAAATTGCTAGGATGAGGATGAATATAAATAGCCTAACGTTGTTGTTAGTTTTTACGTCGTCATGGGCGAAAGTGAGTAGGAACACTAAATAAATGAAGGAGAATCCAAATATCATTGGATACATGTATGGAGGGATTATCCAGTTGCCAAATTTCGGTGGATGAAAATCGTACCATTTCGCCGTAGTGTTAATATGTGAGTACATGAACACATAAGCTAAGATAAGAACCAAACAAGAGGGTATCCATACGCTTCTCAGCTTATTTGTTATGAATATCTGTACTGTAGAGTCCAGAAAATTTGCTAACTTAGTTAATAATTTTCTTGGAAAGAATGTAAGCAGCAAAGGAAGAAACACTAAACTAGTAATCCCTATCCATTGTGTGAATGGTTTTGTACCTATGATCCACTCCAACAAGTAACCCAAAACTACTATCCCAGATAATACTAGTGAAATGTCCTTTCCCTGAACCAAGCTTCTTGAAGATTTAATATTCACTATCAACCAAAGTGTTAGAAAGACCGAGAAAATTACTAGTTCTACTAGATGAGTCAAGTACATAGTGAATAAGAGTATCGTGAGTAGACTAAGAAAAGTTTTTCTCGAAAATTTGTCTCTACTATAAAGCAGATAAATTGACAGGTACAACATTGGCACGCTGATTACACTGGGATGAATGTCCAAGAATATCAGGGACAAGGCATCGGGATGGACTTTGGCCACTACTGATCCAAGGAGAACTTTCCAATCACTCAGTTCCTCAACGGGGGTGAACGATGTGTACATGAGTGTTAAAAGTCCGCCAAACCCCATTCCCACGTAAAGAGAAGTCGCGTTTATGGCTGTATCCTTATTAAAAACTACCTTCACCATCAAATAGTAAGCGATCAGTTCAAGAGGTTTAAAGAACGATAATATCATAAACCATTGGATCGTGGGTTCTCCTGAGATACAGAATAGTGTTGCTAAGAACATAGAGAAGAGAAATGGATAAGCTCCCTTACCCATTGCACCCGTAATTTCATCATACTTCGCTTCGAAAGCTTTTACGCCATTATTATAGTGGGCTAACATAATGCCGTGAACTAAAGAAAATGAAGAAAGCTTGGTTATGAAAGCTAGAGCCGACGGAAAAATTATCATCCAGACACCAAAAACGAAAATTGCTTCTCGCATATCTAACGGTGATTTATCCCTATTTTGACATGATTCAAGCGCATACAATAAGACAAACGTAATGTTTTCTAAGAGTAGCAAAAATTTAATGAAGATACGACCTTGAATGAAACTAAATCTCATGATTGATAGTAATAACCCGATGTAACTTGTCAAAGCCATACTTAGAAGGATTGCAAAAATGACCTTTTCTATAGGGTTAAGCGATGTTCTTTTATCTAAACAGTGGATCAGGGCATAACCAGGGATGAAAAATATCAGCGGGACATACAACAAAGCATTTATTATATTCGCCAAAGGCACCTTTAAACCAAAAAAAGAAACAAGTACTTCCCACAATACGCAAATTAGGATGTTTGCACTGAAAAGTGGGACGAGAAATCTCTTTAAATCGCTATAAAATATCGCTTCGGATTTTTGGAAGGTTTTCATTAATAATCCTGAAAAACAGCAACAAAATGCCCCTATAGAGATTAAGGCAGAAATCATCGTGGAGAGCGATGAGGTATCTGACCAACTCCTTAGAGGCGACAGGATGTAAAATGATTCCATAAAAACTCCTAAGGCGACGATTAAAGAGAGAAGCTCCCATAGTGGAAATCTTACTTTCATAACAAACACCATTTGGGCAATTTAACAGATTTTACCTAGATGTCTAACGTTTGTCATTGTCTAGTTTTAGAGTAAAAGCTTTCTGTATTTAAGGGAACCGTATACTCTGGCCAATACCACAACTATGGTGTATGGTATTAAGTAGATGCTGGTTTTAAACCGCAGGAATTTGGTGGGCTTAATCTCACTTAATAATAACAATTTGTATCCAAATAATTGGAAAAAGATAACCCAGAAAATCATCAAAGCAAGTGTAAATAGTAAAGCGGCATTCAAAGAGCACATCGAAGCTACTAAAGCTACTACCGCTACTAAGGAGACTAGCATTATCGACGCAGGTGATGCAATTCTGAAAATAGGCTGAAACATTATATTTCCCAATGAGCCAATGGCGGCTGTTCCATGTTTTTTATAAAGGAGGACATCGTGATGACGATACCATGCTAATTTTAAACTTGAGATAAAAGAAAGTTTTTTTACCGGATGAAAGACAACCGCCCTTGGCTCATATAACACTTTAAACCCCTTTCTTAACGCTCTCAGACCTAAATCCGTGTCTCCTCTAAGTATCGGATCAAAAGCTTCATCAAATCCTCCTAGTTCCGCAAATGTAGTTATCCGAAAAGCAATGTTACATGTACCGAATCGAATTTGTCCATTAAACCGACCTACCGAATCAATCGGTGCCGAATGAAAGGGCGGTAGAAGTGCCTTCTCATCAGTAATAACTCTGCCACAAACAACATGTACATTTTCATCATGTAAGAATGGTTGGACTAGAAATCTCAACCAATTTGGATTTGCTACTTCGTCAGCATCAATAAAGGCTAATATTTCTCCACGCGCAATTTTTGCCCCTAAGTTCCTCGCAGAATAACACCCTTTATGCTTTTGCTGAACAATCTTTACAGGAACTGGTGAATTTGTAACCACTTTCCTTATCTCTTCAACGCTATTATCTGTAGATCCGTCGTCTACCAAAATGATTTCATAATTATCTTTTGGAAAGTCTTGGTCAATAAGTGATAACAGAGCTTTTTTTAATGTTCGTTGCGCATTATGGAAAGGTATTATTATAGAAATTAAAGGTCGCATAGTCTCGCTGCGAATCGACATTGTAAGTCTAACCTCGATTTTGCACTAGTATTGTATCATATACATTCCTCAATTTATAAACAATATTTTCCCAAATCATAATCCATAGCTGTATTATAACTATTTCGAATGAGCATAGAAGACAATTCCTCATTTTTCGACACTAAGCGAATAAAATCTATAAGCTTCTGAATATTTCCCCACTCAATCAATATTGCATTGTAGCCGTTAATTGCAAATTCATGGTACGCTGGAAGATCGTAAGCTATCATGTGGTTTTGCAAAGCCATAGCTTCCAATAACACGATTCCAAAACACCAAATAACGATGGATTAACTAAAACATCAGCCCGAGAAATAAACTCTATAACCCTTTCCTTATCCTTAACAAAACCGTGAAAAGTAACTCGAACTGCAATACCAAGATCCAACGCTAACCTCTCGAGACGACTTCTCTCGCCTCCAGATCCAATAACATCTAAAAAACATCAAAATTTCTCTTCAATAATTGTTTAACAGCATAAATAAGATGATCGATGTTCTTATAGCCTACAAGACGTCCAACATAAACTATTCTCTTCAAGGAACCCGTGGAACGCCTTCTAACCTTTGATGCAACCTTATCAATATATTTAAAATCTATACCATTCGGAATGACATGAATTCGTTGGGGGGGGGGATCTATCTTCAACATTCTTACCATCTTCATTTTTGTTTGCACTACTTACCGTTATAAAATAATCATACCTATGTATCCGCGAAATAATATTTTCAGCAAGCATACCCAGAATTCCGTAATAAAAATTATGCTTCACAAACCAATTTGGAGTAAAAACATCACGAATCGTTATTACACAAGGTTTATCCTTTAAAAAGGAAACAAATTTGCCTGCAAATGCACTTCCGTACATATTTTATCCTATCATCTTCATTTCTTAGCAACTCAACTACCTGGGAAGTTTCATCCTTCGAATGATCATCAACTATTATTATTTTGATCTCTTTATAATTTTGATTCATAATACTCCTGATAGCCTTTTCAAACAAGTGCCATCTATTAAATGTAGGAACTATTTACAGATAGAAGAGGCCTGCCCGTATTTAGTGCTTCCCTTTTTGGCTAATCTCTCGTAACAAGCGCACACGCCTCATAAAAACACCTGAGCATAACCCCTATAGAGTTCTCCAAGTTTAGAAGAATATGCGGATACTGCAAACTCATGATAAAGCCAGTGTAAAATTTTTATCCATTTTAGTCTGAATTTGGCAACAAGCTAACGCAATCCATGAATAAACGTTCTTGCATCAAGTTTTTATTGCAGTAATTTCTCATATAGTTTCGTGAATCTTTTTACACATATCTCCATATCATATCTCTTAGCCGTATTGCGTATTGTCTTTTCGTCAAACACTAATTTTTGGAAGTTAAGCACTGTTGTAACAAGATCTTCTATCGAGTTTTTTCGTATGAGAACTCCATTTACCCCATTAATAATATGTTCGTTGAGTGGAGGAATATCATAGGCAATTACCGGGACGCCAGAAGCTAAGCTTTCAATTATTGAGATACCAAATCCCTCAGGATAGCCGAGGTGTATCATTGCTTCCGCTCGTGATAATAGCTCTAACTTTTGCTTTTCCTGTACATATCCTAATAAACTTACAGAGTTCTCCAATCCCAGTTTTCTAATCAATTCTTTTAGCCTTTTCTCCTCTGGTCCACTACCAATAATGTACAACTTTGCTTTTGGGTTATACTTACTAATGATCTTCCAAGCATACAAAGCATGGTCGTAGTGTTTCCTCTTTACAAGGAAACCGATCATCAAAAACGTTCCTTCAACAGGTTTTCGTTTTAATTTAATATAGCTTGACAAGTCTATTCCCGGAGGTATCACGATAATTGGGGATTTTGACTTCCTTTTTCTACCTACAAATTCTTTCATGTGAAACGAAGGTACGTGGATGACGTCGCAAATTGCATTTACTTCTAGTATATCTTGAATAACCAATGTTCCAACCTTATTTTTAATCTCTAGAAAGTCTTGAACAGCTTCTAGATGGTGTATGGAGCATACGGTGGACTTTTTGTGGAATAGTTTTACAAAATATGAAAGCAAATTTGGAATATGATTATTAAAATGGATTATATCAAAATCTTGTAAGAAACGGTTTATTATTGAATGAGAAATTGACAAAAAATTAACGATAGATTTAATTGGATGTCCAGATGGAGGTAAATTTCTGTCATATATGTTGTAATCTACTACATGTAAATGATTACTTTTATTAACTTTTTCGTGAGAAACCCCAGTGATCACGGTTACGTGCGCAAATTTTCTCGTTGATAACTTTCGGAAAACATCAAGTAAGAATCGTTCTCCTCCTCGATCCCTCCCTAAGTACTCAGTTACAAATAATATCCTGATCATTTTTATTTCACCTACTCATGTAGGTAATGAATGCTTTAACAGAACGTAATAGTCTATCGAGCTCCTTTAACCCATTCTTTCGGAATATTTGCCTTAACACAATGGGTAAGTAGCTCACAGAAAGGTAATAATCTCTAAGTATTTCATCTACGTATCTTCTTATTTCTTCCGAGGACAGCCAAGGATACGAAACTACAGATTTCTGATGACCGTATTCGTCAAGATATTCTTCTGGATTGTCCGTAATTAAGTAGCCATTCTGCTTAGCCCATTCATAAAACTCCGTACCTGGGAAAGGCGATGCTACGGATACTTGTAGTATGTCTGGTTTTATTTCTTTTATAAATCGGATTGTCTGTTTTACTGTTTCCCTCGTTTCTCCTGGAAGTCCTATGATAAAGTCTGCGTGCAGAAGAATTCCTGCTTTCTTAACGTCTTTAGCAAATTTTCTCATCCGCTCTACAGTATTTCCCTTGCGTATGTTGTCTAGTATTTGCTGGTTTGCGGATTCAAAGCCGACAATTACTAGTCTACATCCAGCTTCTGCCATTAATTTCAATGTTTTAAAATCTACATCCGCTCTAATTTGGCAGTTCCATGTTATATCGAGTTTCCTTTTTATTATCTCTTTACAAAGGCTTCTTAACCACCTTTTGTTGACTCCGAAAGTATCGTCTTCAAATACTACTTCTTTTACCTGCTTTAGATTCTCTTTAATCCAGATTAATTCTTCTAATACGTTTGTAACGCTTCTTCTTCTATTAACTCTACCCATAAATGTTTGAGGCCAACAGCAAAACGTGCATTTATACGGGCAACCTCGGCTTGCGAAAATCTGCACCTCTGGATATAGTGACGAACTTAAGAAGTAGTCGTAGATATTTAAGTGATGAGCATAAACCTGAGATACGAAAGGCAGTTGATCTAATTGCTCGTCCGTTGAGAAGGGTCTTTTAGGATTGTGTAAAATTCTTCCGTTAACCCTGTATGATATTCCAAGGACATTTGTTAAATCTCGACCTTCTTCTATATTGCTTGCGAGTTCAGCCAAGGTCCAGTCGTATTCATACCTAGCGACGGCGTCAAAGCCACTATTGATCATATACTCAGGGAATTGACTTGTAGGAGGACCGACTCCTACAATAAAAGCATTCGGCACATGGGATTTTATTTCGCGAGCGATTTTCAAATCGTTTTTCAAGCTTGTGAAACTCGTATCAACAACCACAATATCTGGGCAGAAACGCATAATGTCCTGAATTACATAAGGTAAACTATATCGTCGTGCGGGCGCATCTACGAGTTTAACCTCATGACCTTTCTTTTCAAGAAGCCCTGTAGCATATGCCAACCAAATAGGATAGTAAAGTGTTCCTCCTCTGCCAGTATCTTGCCATCTTGCGCTTCTTCCAAAATGCGGAATAAATGGAGGATTTAGGAGATAAATCCTTGTCATATTTAATCTACTTCACCAACCCTATTATAAAGCCAACGGCATAAGATATATATTGCAATGGCAGCAGGATCATTACAAGTAATGAGGCAAAACTCCTAAGCTTGGATAATACTTTTAGACATAGATATAGTGAAATACCCATGTACGTCATGAAGATCATAGTAAGAAATTGAAAAATACATCCGTAAAAGTAACTCACTAAACACAGCAAAACAACTGCTATCAGGACAGAAGGAACTAGAGGAGCATACCATCTAACTATTTTTCTATGCTTTTTATGAAGTTTTGCCATACTTAAACCATAAAGGAACATTTTCCTCGCAAAAGTCTTTATAGAACTTGGCCGATAGTGCCACACAATTGCGTCAGGGATGTAAATGAGTTTGTATCCATGTTGTCTTAATCGAAAATTTAGGTCGCAATCTTCCCCAATGTTAAGAGAGTTATCGTAAGGGTGATTTAACAAAATTTCTCTCTTGTAAATAACATTACAATTAGCCAGAGAATAAACAGGTTTTGGCTTATTTATTCCATAGCTTTGCGGAGATCCTCCAGAACCAAGGAAAGACTCTTGCATATAGCTGATTACTTTGCCGATAACTGAGTCGTCTTCAGGGGCTAGATTTGGTCCTCCAACAGCAACTACACTCTCATCTGTATCCTGTATGGACTTAAATAGTTTGCGCAGCCACTGTTTATCCGCTATACAATCGGAATCAATAAAAGCAACATAATTTCCCTGGGCCATTTTTACGCCAATATTTCTACTATGGCCTATAGTCCCCCCTAAGTCTTCGATAATTCTAACCCCATACTTTCTGCAGATTTCCAATGTCTTATCCTTTGATCCAGCATCAATAACCAGCATTTCGTACATTTGCCTTGGAAAGTCCTGATGTAGTAGTGAAAGAATGCACTTCTCAATATGCTTCTCCGAATTTTTTGTTAATACAACAACCGTCACTGATGGACGCTTTTCCTTTGGAGAAAAATTATCCAAAGATTTGACTGAAACTGTTTTCAAGTTATTTTTCAACTTGAGTTGAGGTATTCGAATTGGTAAGCATTTTTTCAAACTTTTCACCAATTATTTATGCCTTAAATATCCATAAGCAAGGGTTTCGGTGTTTATCGAACTCGATGTTCGTCTTTCTTTAATTATTGTCTTCAGAGGTTTACATAGGGGGTTTAATCGATTTTCACATATATTTAACTACTGTTTTAGGGAATCTGGTAGTTTCCCCGGTTTTTAATAGTTCTGTTATAACTTTTTTATAATAGGTACTTTTTGACAGAAAGAAGTTATTTTTGGTATTGAAATCAGTATTCGATATTTGCTTTGTAAGAATTGCTTCACGGGATGCTTGAGATCTAAATATTTTTTGTTTCACAGTTATTTGGGATGTCAAACAAAAGCCCGCTTGGTTTCGGGCACAGGTAGCGTTTCATGCCACCTGCAATTTGTTTGATTTTTATTTTTGTTTAAGAGTGTTTTGATTTTTAATGTTTGTAGGGACTTTGATGCAAATTTGCTAGATTTTGGTTCTATGTTTTGAATATTTAAGTCTTTTGCGTCAATATTGCGATTTTCTATAAAATTTAACAAGTTTTTCTGCTATTTTCTCACCGAATAGATTTAGCAAGGCAAGTTATCGCAAATTTGGAGAGCGAAACGTTGTAGGATCTTGTAATTGTTTGGAATAAGCTTATTTTAAATTTTATATCAAAGGGTGGCTACATGAGTAATGCAAGTAGTAGTGTTATTGGTTTATTTCTGGTACTCGTATGCTATGTTGATAGTTGATGAAATAAAGGCTGTCAAAATTGCTGTAGAAAATGGATTAGATATGGACGATGCAATACGGTGTATAGTAACTCCTCTTTAATAAATGTTGTTGGGTAATGTTATTTAATAAAGACTGTAGTCACTTGAATATCTGGAAGGGAACCAAACTTTCCCCGTTAAAATCATATTTCTTATCAAATTTAAATATCTAGGAGTGTGGAGCTAGGTCTACATGTTGAACGAGGCTGGACACCCTTACATGACTTGAAAATATTGAAGGACACTAAATAATCAGGGGTACACGTATGGTTACATCATATAAACCGTGGTGATCAAAAAAGATATAGGGGCTTGCCCTGCCAAAAAAGATATTATGTTCCGTAAGGCTTTCGTCATGATCAGAAGTCAATATAACAACACTTTCGTCCAAAACGCCTCGCTTCTCCAAAAAATCCATCAAAACCCCAATTTTCTCATCAACATAAGCAATAGCACCATCGTACCTAGCTATAACCTTACTTGTTGTCTTTGCTCCCTTGGTAACCTTACGAAGATATTCACGCCATTCAGGGTTCCTAATCTCCCCTTAAACATCCTCAATCCTCATATCATCATTGCTTTCCTCAAAAACCTTTTCTTAAAAACGCTTCGGAGCATTGTACGGTGTATGCGTATTCCAATAATGAACAAACAGGAAAACGGGCTACACCTATCTAAACGCCTCTTCATAACTTTAATAGCGTGTCTCGTAATATTTGTAGCACTGCGAATACAGGATCTGAACAAAATCTTTTCAACCTTATATATAAACCATTTACCAATCTTTTAGATGCTCCAAGCATCTCCTCGAACTTCGTCTTTCCCCTTTTCTAATTCCCTCCTTGTGAAAGGATTTTAAGAAAGTATTCGAAAAGTTATGGAGCTTAAACCAAAAATATATGTTAGTGGTCATAAAGCACCCATTAAGGGAAAGGAGAAGATTTTAAGGGAACTGAAAATAT
>JAGGXT010000188.1 GCA_021162905.1 Candidatus Odinarchaeota archaeon
ATGTGTATATAGGGAGTTAAGATCCATTTTTCTTATTTTTAACAACCTCCAATATCAGTATGATTAACCTTTTAAAGTCAAGGTCCTTCTTCGCACTATAAAATTGTAATTTTCATTGTCATTAAATGGTTAGGTGCAGAGAAAAACAAGTGCACCTAACCACTTAGCATTCCTTGTTCATACACCTTTGCAACTCCTTTACCAAGTCATCTAACTCTCTTAAAATCCCCATGAGATGATACATAGTACTTACGATCCCATCCAGTTTTCTGCTCAGGTTGTTTACTCTCTTTGCAAAATAATTCAAAATTTTACTATCATACCCGTGCCTTCCTAAATATACATCGTATCTTTTCCCGTTCTCCGAAAATCTCCAATAGTAATAGTAGTAGACATTGCCTCCTCTTCTATTCCTTACCATCTTCAGAAATACCGAGCCTCTTCCATCACCAAGCTTTGATTTTAGGAAATCGAGAAAATCTTTCTTCTCCGCAATTAACCTCATCAGCTCACCAATCAAGTTTCCTATCCGTATCGTTAGCGATGTCTGTTCTGAAATCCTATCGAACAGCTCTTGTGAAAAACTTTTACTTATAACCATTTCTCTTCAGCTCATCATTCAACAAGTCTTACTATCAATCTCCTCAAATCCTCAAAATTATCAATTACGAAATCCGCGTATGGTATCCTTGGCTCAATGTACTCCTTAAGATCAGGAACTGGTGCCTCTATGAACGCCACACACACTAAGTCATACCTTGATTTCATCTCGAAAAACCTTAAATTTAGTTCCCTTGACTTTATCCTTATCCTCTCCATCAAGTGGTTTCTGCTCTTGCCCATCTTGTAGCGGCCGCATTCGAGAACTATGTCTCTTTTCTTCCCTCTTATGAAGAAGTCAACAACCGCCCAGTTAACACCCATTTCCCTCCTAACGCCGGGCCGTCCATCATTGTAACCCAATGAAATTGCATACTGTTCCTCAAACTCCACTCCCAACTCCTCTAACATTTCCCTCACTTCAATCTCCTGTTCCGTCCTTCTCCTTTTCCTATGTGTGTTCTGCAGCCATACTCCCAATCCGACAGGTCCAGAATACCTCCTATTATTACTCGATATCATTCCAATCACCTCCTAGCCTATCATTTTTAAAGTATTGCAAAGGTGGAGAACCATAAAATATGAGAACCATGAAATGATCGTTGCAGAAAATGATATCACCTTGAAAACAAAAAGCCACAGAACCAGAGACATTACCTCCGCAAAAACTATATGCTCTCCAAGAGGTGAAATAAATCCGGCTCTCAAACTTCAATTCCCGAACTCTCATCTTAAAGCTAGCTGGAAAAAATCCAGGTCCCATCCGCAAAACAAAAAGCTTGCAAGGCACCAAAAGAACCCAACTCCCACAATAATAGAAGTCGCCGCAAAGGGAATTTCCACACCTCCTAGGGAAATGAACTTCCTCGTGATTTTTATATCCGTCACAACTTCTTATTTCTGGAGGTGATACCCAAATATAAGAAAACCCGACCCCTCTGGCATATAGGCTATTTTCTATTTCCCAAGAACTACCAACCCCGACAACATTGCTCATACACACATCGATGAGCAAAAACGTAAAATCAAGGCCAAATATCCAGTTCTCCCTTGATAAATCACCACTCAATACAGAAATATCCAAATCTCCAAACGGAAGAACCCAGAAAGATAATTCCTCAACCCCCTCAAAATCCATCAAACCTCTTTCAAAAGGTACCCTTTTGAAAACAGAAAAAACCGTGGTCGCAAACCTTAATCCGACAACAAACTCTAAATCAATTCTAATCGCCCTCCACAAAATAAAATAAATCCCGCCCCCAAATCCAAAACTTGAAAAGTCCCCCGCAAACCAGCCTAAATCAATTCTAACCCCCATCCCCAAATCGAAAAAATCCCTATACCCCAGAAAAATTGCCATCCATTCACTATCAAGACCAGCTAAAATCTCTCTAACCTCTCTCGAAAGATCAAAAAAATCCCTATGCCCGAAAAGAATTGATAACCTTATACTACCAAGATAAGCTAAACGGTCTCTCAAAGCTCTCTTCAAATCAAGAAGATAGCTATTCCTCAAAAATATCAGTGCAATCAGATTCCAAAACACGAAGGAAAATGCCATTTCATAACCAAAAGACCAATGCATCTGGCTAAAAAGCGAAAAAACATTTCTGTCCTTTAGTAGGACTCCGAGTTCAAATAAACCACTAAATAACCAGTTTCCATTAACAATTAAAATCAAATCACCATAGCTTTCAAAATAAATTAATTCGTAAAACAAAATACCATCAACACTACCAATGAGCCAACTCCTTAAACTATCAGTAAACCCTAAATCATATGTTTTAAAATTTACACAATTCTCTCTCCAAAATACGTCCCCATTTCCCTTTAAACAATAAGATATTAATTCATCCCTCAAAAAGTAATCTCTCTCCCCATAGGGAGTGAGATCTAACGGGTGCCGCCACACCCAGTACCCGATAGGGTATAAATCATCCCAGAAGCATATTTCTAATATTTCTTCCTCTCATAAAATAAGCACCCTCTAGCAGAGGGTGTGTTAATGGGTACCCAGAGCCCAAAGCCCAATCGGGCTTAAACCCTCTGGGGAAACTTTTTTCTTAAAATCAGCATGGGTCAAGGTTCGTAATGGGTATCAGAGGGCTTTTGCTTTTAAAATAGTCACTATTTTCTTTTTATCATAAGAAGTTGAGACTGTTATAGTAAGATGCCTATAGCGAGCCTAAGTATCTTTCAATTTTGTGCTTTAGATGATATCTACTTTTATCTTAATCCTTTTAATTTAAAAGAGTCTTTTGAAAACATGCCAGAAT
>JAGGXT010000122.1 GCA_021162905.1 Candidatus Odinarchaeota archaeon
ATTTCCAAGATTTTCATCTTACTACGATGAAATACTTAAAAAGGTTAAAGAAAGTGAAAAAATAAATATTGAATTGAACACACTAATCAAAAAAATACTTGTTAAATTACAACTCTATATTGAAAAGTATAATATTTACAAAGCAAATCGGGAAATATCACCACTTCTGGAAAATCTTAAATCTCTACAAAATAACCTTACGGTTGAAGAAAGTAACCTGACACAAGTTATAGAAACCGTCAATAAGGCATCTAAAACGATCATTGAGATAGAGGAACGAATCCCTCTTAGCCCTGAGGACAGAAAAATTCTTGAATCTTTACATCAAATATTTGGAGGAAACAAAGGATTAGTAAGTGAAGTAACTTTTAAACAACTCAAAAATTTAACTGGTCTTGAAACAGGAAAATTATTAGAGTCGCTATTTAAGTTGGAAGCTAAGGGATTTTTAAAGATAGAAATTTCTATCGGGTGATCCCATGTCACATAACGTTCCAACTCTTCCTTCATTTTACGATCATGACCTAATAGTTAACTACTTATTACGAAAATTAAAAAATGTAGGAAATAAGATTTTACTTCGCACAGGATCAGGCAACGAATTGGAAATTGGCAGATTATATGTAGAAACAGGAAAACCTGATATTATAATTGAGATAAGAATTAATGTAAGATCTCTGCTTCAAGCAGCTAATATTGAGATAAAAAAAGATTTAGAGTCACGTGTCCCGATATTTATTGAAGTTGAAAAGGAATTTGATAATGCACGTAAAGACTTTAAGGAGACTAATTATATCGTTCGGATACCTGCTATAGTAGTGGGGGAAATAGCTACCGGACGTAGTACTTCCATACTTGGCTATGAAACTATAATGGGATTAGAGATAAATGTAAAAGGAATAAACTACCAGATGCTCTAAATTTCAATGCTTAAATATATTAATCAATCTTTTTAGGTGTCAGACTGATAAATTATGTAATATTATAGAATTTTAATTTAATGCTCATTAATGTTTGAAAGTTCCTGAGTCTTTAGATCTGCCTGTAAAATTTGCTAAGTGGTTTTTAATTCTTTGTATCTTTCCTGCAGTCTTTTAAATATTATATCTACGGGTATTACTAAAAATCTAATCCTTCTCGAGCGCTTTCATCCCTCTCAAAGAACTCGTAGCCAAAAAATTCAAACAAAGCTTCTAGCATGAACCAGACGGTTTTCTGATAAATATCTAGCCATTCGTTTAATTTCTTTTCATCGTATTTTACCGCGGCTGGACAATTGGAATGTTCTCCCCATTTCTCAGATATTTCAAAAGATGGAAAATGAGGATGTAAATAGTTGTTTAAAGGTCTAATTATTTCTTCTTCGACCCAATTCTCTATCTTAGATCTTAAAATTTTTCTTTTAGGTTTCTCCTTTTCTCCGCATATTTTTTGGTACAATGCTAGGGGAATTTTATATGTACCTTTAACCCATTTCTTAAAGGCATCATTTTCTCCTAAGAACTCGAAGTATAGGCTGACTAGGAAATTTTCAATTACTGGTCTTAAAACCTGCATAGCATTACGGTAGTGGCCGCATAGGGCTAAGAAAACGCTGCATTTTAAATCCCTTATGTAATGAAGTAACACAACGCAAATCGGTATGTTGCCATATTTTTCCTATGACTAATGCAAATCTGCAAAGACATTTAATGCAACTTGAAAGGATGCACAGCAGGATTTTTTCGAATTAACAGTTGCTCCAAGGACAAATAATTCGTTTCCTTCAAATTTTCCTAATTTTCTAAAGAAATCAATACATTCTATATATTCGCACCTAAAACACTTCAATTTAAAGATTTTTCCATCGACCGTCGCGTTTGCCTCAACTTTCTCCATTACTAAAAGCCTCCAATAACTTCTTCCATACTTTAAACCCCGTTATATAATGTTTGACCCATTAAGTCTTTTTTAAATTTACTAACGATTATTTTCCAATTTAAAAAATTACAACTTTCTCGCGTATAAAATTCATATTAAACCAAATTTAAGGGATCACATTCTAAAACATTAGAAGATACTATATGTATAGCAGGGTCTTCAAGAGACACTGTGGCAGTTCTAAGTAAGATTAACGAGGCTATATTAGTTGTCAAGATGTTGTTGTTAAAGTCATAAGGATGTATGGTATGGGAAACCTTGGGACAGACCTTGATGAACTGTTTTCTGTTTCCATCCGATTAATATCGGAATCGTTTTCTAGTTGATATATTTTCTGAAAACTTCTGGGATTAAGGCACGGTATTTCTTCTGATTTGATTTTTATGAATTTTATGTCTTTGATGTTAGGGTTTTGCGGTTAAAACCTATTTCTATGTCTGTGAGATAATGGTCTATCTTTACTGTCGGTAGATTAGGACATGCTTTCTCTAATCATATCTTCTACCGATGTTTTGCCTCTCTTTTTGATTTTTATTACGTATACGCCTTTTGCTTCCGGTGGATCAGCGTCTGCTATATTTTGAAATTTAAAATCTACAAAAAGCTTGTTGCAGCAGTTTTCTTGACTATGCATGGGTATCTTCTCCTTTTTAAGCACGGAAGTGCACTGTAAGATATTGTAACGTACCGGAAATTTATAAATTTGAGTTACAATTTTCTCTCGGTTTTTATGGAAAAATTGTGTGGCGGTTTTGAGGAAAGTTAATGGAAGTATTGTGGTTAACGTTTTCTTTGACGTTTAATAGATTTGGAAATTATATAAGGACTTGGTTAAGTTAAAGCATGCATATGATGTATTGGAATGCTATACCAGCTCTTAAATGATCGTAAGAGTAAAGGAAGATATAATGAATACACAGATTTTTCACGAGAAGGAATATATTCAAAACAATAAAAAGAATTAGGGGAGTAACACTTATTCAACTTTCTCTTCTTCTCCAATTTCAACAGCCAAAACTATATGTCCGCAATTTTTGCATAGATATTGGTTTTGGAACCATTCTAGGGGGCCTCCACATCTTGTGCATTTGGTTGGAAGTTCTTTCTGTTTCTTAGTTTTGTTCCTTCTAAAATGTGCAGCAAGAATTGCGTGTAGCCATTTTTTCCATTGCTCTATAGTAATTTCAAGAAGCTTAACGAAAAAGTCCAATTTACCTTTTAACATTTCTCCTTTAATGAAAGTTATTTTCATATCATCTATCTTAAATTCGGCATTAATATCGGATATTGCATTGTTGTGAACAATGACGTTTCTAATCTTTATTAATGTTTGCCATATTCTATATTGTTCTTCATCCATCAGTTCAGTTTCTTGAGATCTTTTCATTATTGCACTTAGATAGACGGGTTCACCTCGTTGTAACTTTTCTCTCAATTTTTTAAAAGATTCGTCATTTACGATTTTCAGAGTTTCTTTAGCAGAATATTCTATAAGTGAAAGAGCAGAAACAAAGGCCCATTTAGTGATTGTCAAAACTCTTTGAGCGTTATCTTTCCTTAGGCGCTCTATTTCATCTTTTGATAACGATGGTGGAGGAGGTTTTCTCCATATTTGGAAGTAATAGGTCAATAATTCAAGAGTTAACGTCGTATTGTTAAATATCATGCTAAAAGTGTTTGGACACTTCGAACAGATTCTTGCGAGCCAGTTTCCATAAATCTTCAATCTTTTACGAATTATCTTAAGAGATTGAAGTAACTTTTCCAAAATTTACACTTCCTTTACATGAAGTAGAGCGGAATCTGTCGGGTAATATCTGGATTACAGGGCAATTTCTAAGATTTAAAGATATCTTCGCATATGTCGAAATTTTCATTTATCTTTTTCTTTCTATAATGTGATTTTGCGATAAAAGGTCTTACCTAAGTGATATCCCCTCTTCTTTTACGTTTGAAACGGTCTCTCCAAAGATGCGACTTAACAATTAGGCATATAATCACCTAATTTTTAATGTAATTTCAGTATCTATAGGATTTATCTCCTCCTTTTTCAACTACCCCACCAACTCTTCTACAGTTAATAATCTCGTTAATATAGAATCCTGCCATTTCATCGAATCTAATAATGACAATTTCCTAGTACTTAGTTTTAGTTTTTATTTTTTGATTAAAGATTTTTAGTGTCTTATTTTCCTTTCTAGTTTTCTTTTGAGTGAAATGTATAAGGAGCCCAGAGTTGGGATGGAGATAAGTCTTTCAATTAGTGTTGTTATTTTTCCGTCCCATTTAAGCTGGAAAAATGCTTCTGCACTAATTTTTAGTCGTGTTAGGAAAAATTTTGCTGTGTTTACATTCCAATGTTCTAAGAGGAATTCTATAAAACTGGGAAAATTTAATTGGTCTAACAAAAGTTTTGATACGGTGGATAAAAATATTGATATTACAGGTGTTAAAGCAAAAGCTAGGATAATGACGGGAATCCAAATTATAGGTCTAGCGATGCTTTCACCGTAGAGACAAAGCCATCTATAAAGCAGCAATATGGATGATTCAAGGAAATTAGCGAAAAAGCTAGAAATTGAACGAGTTCTTTTCTTAAATGCTAGTTTTCTTTTTAGATCCATTTCCTCTACAAAAAACTTACCGGATTCCTCATATTTCAAATAGTAGTCGTAATTCTCTCTGAGGCCTCTCAGAACCGTTAAAACATTATCCATGGTCAAATCCTCGTCCCTTACCAGTTTCTCGTTATATTCATTTCTTAATTCATTAAAATTTAATAGTGTTTTCTCAACTTCTTTCTTCCATCTATCTTTGTCGAGAAATCGCTTTAATATGTTAAGCCTTGTCATGTCAGCTTCTGTAATCTCGAGATTTTCAAGAAGCATGCGCTCAAGAACCTCTTTTTCTTTATATAACTGGTTAAATTTGTGCCTTAATTCTTCTTTAAGCTTTGATTCGTTGTTTAAGAGGATTTCCAAATGTTTCTTTTTCTCTTTGAAGAAGTTTTCCTTTTCCCTCCAAGAGTTCTTTAAGATGAGAAGTTTTCCATCATAACACTCTTCCCACTTTACGTTTCTAAATCTCACTCTTTCCAAATCTACATGGATAAATGAAACCCTCCTCATATCCGTTCCATCAAAAATAACATTCTTTTGAACCTCAAAGGAAACTCTTCTGAATGAAATCATCTTATAAGGATCTAAACAATTTGCTAAGAAATCTGGAGAAAAATCAGCATCCTTAAAGCTAACACTCCCAAGAAATCTGGCACCATCAAACCGCACGGACCCAAGAAACAAGACTTCTCCAAAATATGCTACTTCCTTGAATATTGCACCAGTAAAATCTATTTCTCCACTGAATATTGCTTTATAAAAGTCTACTTCCGAGAAAGTTACACCTGAAAATTTTACTATCCCCAGAAAATTTGCTTCGTGAAAATATACTTCTTCCGTGAATACCGCATTTGAAAAATATATTATTTTCGTGGATATCACTTTACTGAAGTCTGCTTTTCCATGGAATATTGCTCTAGAGAAGTCTGCTTTTCCCGAGAAAATTGCACATGGAAAATATACTGTACTCCAGAATCTTACCTCAGGAAAATATGTATCTTTCGTGAATGTTACTCTCTGGTAAAATCTGCTCCTTCCGCAAATTGTGCTCCCGAAAAATCTGCCTCCCTTAAAAATGTAGCATCGAGGAAATGCGGTATTTCCTCGAATTTTGCATTAACAAAATATACTCCTTTAGCAAAATGTGTTTTTGAAAAATCTACTATTCCTTGGAAACGTGTTCCATTGAAATTGGTTTTGCCGTGGAATTTGGTGTGTGTGAAGTAAATGTTTTTCGTGAATGTTCTTTTTGAGAGGTTTATATCTGGTAGGTTGAATCCTATGAACTTTGTTTCACCTTTTTCAAGTAGGTTCATGAAAGCTTCTCGAACCTCATCTTCATGTTCCCTCCAGTAATTTGGATGGTGAAAGATACAGTAACCATCTCTACAACAGCATCTCTAGGACATTCAAATCTTCTTTTTACCCCAGATTCAAAATCAAAATATTCTACTTCCTCTTCTCTTCCATATCTACATTTTTTTAATTCTTTTTGGTTGTTTTTCAAGATACACACCATTAAAGGCTTGAATTTTATTTACGTGGTTTTATATTAGTTGATGGTAATATAGATAGCTTTGCGAATAGTGTGTCACAGATGCTAGATTTATCTAGGAAAGTAATTAGCTTTCTTGCTTTTTTGTTGGAATTTAGCTTGTGTGAAACAAGTTACTGTCTCTATCTGTTAATATGTTTAGATGCTTATGTACGTTAGTGGTTTGAGTTCTTTTAACATTCATCATCGATATAGCCTCTTTCTACCTTTACGCAGGGCCTTAGGTAGGGGCAACCTTGGTTTTCAACTTTTAGATTATTTCGGCCTGTATAGCTGGATGTGCAGTGTGTGTTATAAGGGGGTTGGTGGGTGAAGATTAGGAGGCATTCGACGTCTTTGATTATTTGTTCGGTTATGCGTTTGTAGCTTGTTTCTTCGATGTAACCTAGCCATATGGTTAAACCATGTATATTTAAATCGAAGTCTTGGATGGTATTTTTAACTTCGCTTTGAACGTCTTGAAAATATGCGATTCCTATATAGAGTAGGGTTGGACCACGGGAAAAAGCATAAAAATAGCAGTCTTCCATGTTTGAAAGATTTTTGTAGCTTGTTTTTTCCCACCAAGAACTACAAATTCCATCATCTACCCACCTCTTTCGCTAAAACTTTTTATCGGAAATTAAAATGCTACTGCGCTTTCGTTTTTTCAAGGAGCAAGATTCGGTTACAATTAAGTTTCAAATTGATTTGCTTTTTATTGAAGTTATGCTATTTTTAAAGCACATTAACTGTTTATTTAGAGGTTAGAAATGATAAGTATGGGCAGAAGTTGGCGTATTATTATGTTTGTAGGTATTTTTTAATTATTTTTGTTATTATGTTGTTTATTTTTTCTTTGTTTTGTTCTATGTCTTCTGGAGAGGTTATTCCTTCTGATTTTAGATTTTTTACTATTTCATTTGCAATTTCTTCTGCAACTTCTTTTAGTTCTTCTTCTTTTATCTTTTCTACTTTTTCGTTTTTGCTTTCTTTAATCATTTCTATTATGAGGTTTTTTATGTAGAGTTTTAGGAATTCCATAAAGTTGATATTCATTTTGGTTCCCCTTTGTTGTTTTTTCGGCAATTTCTTCAAATGTTCTGGATAATGCTTTTTCTATAATTTTTCTCATTAATTTTGTACCTTTTATTCCTACGGCTTCCATAACTCCTTTAGCTACGTTGTCTGAGTAGATTTTTATTGCTGCTGTTGATATTCCAGTTTTCACGGCTTCTTGGATGCTTCCTGTTTTAGTATATGTTTTGTAGGCTTTTACTGTTGCTTCGATAGCTGTTGTGAGGAACGACAAACCGTAGTAGTCGAATAATATTTCGGCCGCAAATTTTATTGTTTCTTTAGCTATTTTTCCTCTCTTTCCTTTTGTAAAGTCCTCTAGTTTTTTGGATTGTATTATTTTGGGTTGTTCTTTCTTTTTCTTTTGTTTACGTTTTGATCGGTATCCTCCACCCAATTCCTATCCCCTTAAGCTATAAAGTCCTTGATGATTGTTTGTTTTTCAAGGTTTTCTAGATAGGATTTTATTGCTTTAAGGTTTTGAGCAGCTAGAGTTGCTATTTCTTTGCTGTTTATTTTAGAGCTAGTTTTCTTACGTTTTAAGCCTTGGTAGGTTTTCCCGTAAGTGGCCGATATAAACCAGCCGAGCCCTGAGAAGGAGTCTATGTAAGGTATTTTTCTTAGAAGCTGCAGGGAGTTAAAGCCTATTAGGAGGCATTTAGAACCTGTTTTATGTATTGCTTTGGTTGTAAATTTTATTAGATTGTAGATTTTTTGTTCCATGAGCTCTCCGCATGGAAAGCCTAGGTATTTAAAACCCATTTCGTTTAGTTTTTTGATCGAAAATTCTATTTGTTTTCCGTTGGCTCCTTTTACGATTCCTATTAGGGGGATTTTTGAGTTTGTAAGTTTATGGGCTTTTATGAGTGATTCTAACATTTTGCTCCAGCTTAGTAGTGGTGGATCATCTATGTAGGTGTAGGTGTCAATGGTGGTTGCAATTAGGGTAAATCCATATTTAGTTAGGATCTGATTTATTGTGTTTAATTTTAAGAGATAGATGCTTGGATGGAGGTTGTCAAGTGTTTTGTCTGGGATAACTGTTGAAATTATTATGTTTGTAGGAAAGTTATATCTAAGTATTTTGTTGATGAGATTCATAGGGGTTCCTATGTCATCATATCTGATAATTACGGTGTCGAATGCTTCTTTTAATGATGGGTCCTTTAACCAGTAAAATGTTCTTTCATCATTCAACCTTATTTGGGGAATGAATCTCGGGAGTATTCCACTAAATGGTGTTTTTATAGTTGTTGCTTCAATTTTTTTGAACCATTCTATTGTTCTATGTATTTTTGACCGTTGTTTCTTGAGTACATAGATACCTTCTGGTGAGCAACTAACATTTTTTGAACCGTTACAGTATTTTGCATAAAGTTCACAATAGTTGCAGTTAATTAAACAAGGTTTATTTAGAACTTCTTGTTTTGCTATCATCTTGTTTTACACCCATATACTTTAGTGTTAGAGTATTTCTTGCAATACATGTCCGTGACCTCTGTTCATGTAAAATGTTTTTACTTAATACTTATTATGAAAGCCATTTTTTCGATGTAACTTATGTTAAAGCGCGATCAATACCTTTATAAAGATATCTTCAAATAAGATTTAGACGATAAGATAATTTTTCTTAATATTATTTGACAAATGGAGTTGGTGCCAGTGGGACGGGAATCCACTCAAGAAAAGGTTTTGTCTGCTCTTAGTAATTCAATAAGGTTGGAAATTATTCGAATGCTATATGAACGGGGTAATGAAATGCTTACGCGTGACGATATAGAGAAGGCGCTTCAAAGTTTACATGAGATGAGTGAAGATTCTTCTGAGCAGTTTTTATCTTCTAAGACGATAAATTTTCATTTGAAAAAGTTGCATGAAGCTGGTCTGATACAAAGATATAAGCATAGATATCAGTTAACTGAGTTAGGTAGGGAGGCTGATGTCTTTTTGTTTAAGATTTCAGAATTTTTGAGTACAAGTTCGGCAGGAGAGTATAGGAGAAGTGTTGGAAGTTATATTAGGGGATCTGTTATGTTTAGAGACGGGAAAGAAGTTGACCAGTTTATGGAACGTATTAAGATGGAGAGATTTTTCACTATAATAAGGGATGAGGATGCCAAGCTTGAGTTAAGGTGGTTAGATAGCCGTTTTTGGTCTTCGATAATTCTTCGTAGAGGTACAAATAATAGGGTTATTTTTTCTTCTGAAGTGCGTTTGTTTGAGGATGAAAAAGCTTTTGATTTATCAAAAGAGGAGGACGAGAATATTATGATAAAGTTAGCGAAAGCGGTGAATAATGGTATATTAAGTTATATAATATTGAATGCGAAAAAAGTAAGCAATAGTGCTGAAATTACGGTAGAAGAGACTTTATTGAGGTGATACTGTGGATATTCGTCTTAATATGTGTTTGTTTGAAGGCAATTTTGACAGGATGTTTTTTGCATTTGAATATTCGTTGTTGGGCAAGGAAATGATTGATGAAGACATTAAAAGTAGGGTTTTGGGTAGAGCTTTAAGAGAGTTTAAATCGCGTTTTCCAGATGTTATTTTTGTTCAATTTCTGGAAAGAATTTATGGTGTTGGTGCAAAAAGGGAATTGCCATCTGAATTTACTGTGAAGTATAGAGATAAGGAATACATTTTTAAAAATGTGTGGAAAGGGAAATTAACATTTGATGATCATAAAGAGGTAATTGGGCTTGTTCTTACTGACATTGTTGCTCGAAAGTTGAGGAAGAGTGGTTTTAGAGTTTCTAGAAGATACGTTTTCGATGTGGAGGTACAGGCGTTTGAGAAAAGGGAAGTAAGTTCTTTTGGTGGAATTGATATCTTTAGGGGTGCTATATTTAGAGCATACCCGTTTGGTAAGAGTAGAGTTGGGCTTGTCATAGAGCCGCGTTATAGGTTTTTAAGAAAAGAAACAATTAAGGAAGAAATAAAGAGGTTACTGAAAAGATATAATAACTATAGGAAGGTGGCAGATGTATTAAGGGGTTGTAAAGTTGTAGATTTTTGTCCTGATAATGCTTGTCCGAAGCTCTGCGATCCCTCTCAGGAATGTCCTTTTGATATTCTTTCTCCCTATAGGCATGCTGTTATTGTAGACGTGGTGGATGATGAAGCTCGTTCTTCTAAGGTTTATGAGTATAATGTTTCTCAGTGTGAGAGATTATCGAAATACATCGATGTATCTGATCCCGTTGTTGCAGTATCCTTTCCTGGAACTTCGCAGGAGTATGATTATCCTCCAGCTAGATTGAGAAGAACTTTGACGCTCTCTGATTTGTCGAGAAGTGTCGATTTAAATGGGGATTTTCATTTACTTAAAATTCTTCAAGATAAATTTCAGCTTCCGCCCTTTGAAAGGTATTTTTTAACCTTGAGTTATGCTAAAAGAGTTGGAAGTATTACTGTTAATGGTAAGACAGTTCCTTTACAGCTATCTTGCGTTAACGTTTCTGAAAGAGAGAAACTACCCTCTATGAGGCTCTTTTCTCCTCCAGCACTTTTATTTTATGGTAATATGAAAAGCAACAACCCGATTGAGGGGCTTTATAATTTTGGTCCATTTAGTAGGAATCAATTTAAAAAGATTAATGTTCTGGTCATTGCAGAAGACGGATTAGAGCAAAAAATTATCAGAAGTTTTCTTAAATCTCTTATAGAAGGGTATGAAAAGTTTAGGGGATTCAACAATATCTTTCGAACAAGAATGGAAATTAATGATGTAATTCGATTAAGATATCCTTTTGAAATTGAAAAGAGTTATCTAAGGAAGAAGCCCGATATTCTATTGTGTTTATTGCGTGAAAGAAGCAGGCAATATTATTTTGATATTAAGTCGCGTTTCGTATCTAAAGGCCTTTTGCAACAAATCGTTTTTCCTGATAAATTGCTGGGAAAAAGAGTCAATTTAGGTAGGAGACTTCTTAACATAGCATTGGGGATTTATGCAAAGGTTGGTGGAATTCCCTGGATTTTATCTCAGCAAAGGGTGACTAAGACATGTTATGTTGGATTAGATATAAGGTATGCAAGGGGTAGTGTTTATGTTTCTGCGTGTTTCTTTGATGAAAATGGTCGATGGTTAGGTAGTTATACTAAGTTAGATGGCCTTAACGTTGATGAAATGTTTAAAAAAGCTCTAACTGCGTATTCTAATTTAAAGCATGATTTTCCTTTTGTCTTTGTTGTTCATAGAGCTGGTTCGTTCCGAAAGAAAGAGATAGAAGCGATATCAAGGTATTTCAGGGAAAGTGGTGATAATTATGCCTTGGTTGAGGTAATTAAGAATCATATATTTCGTGTATATGATTTAGCTTCGAAGGATTATGTTTCCAGGGATGGCGTAACGGTAACTTTGGATTCTGATACGTTTTTGGTTAACACCACAGGTTTTCCTTTTTATATGAAAAAGGGAACACCGAGGCCTTTACTTATTAAAGTAAAAGGTAATCATGTGATTAGTGTCGATGATTTAATTAGAGGTGTTTATTATTTATCTTTTCTTCATTGGGGGTATTTTAGGTCTAAAATTAGATTTCCTATAACAGTTTTTTATGCTAAAAAGTTGGCTGATATGATTGTTAAGGGAATTTATCCTGATGAGAGACTTTTGGAGAAGCCGTGGTTCATATGAGTGATATATCTTTTGTGAAAGATAAATTTAAAGAGTGGTATTTATCAAGGTGGAAGCCGTGGGTACCAGATTTAGCAAGGTGGCATCACTTCCGGTTCAGAACCTTTAATGGTGAGTGGATAACTCCGGCGGATAAGAGGATTAGAAATGCGCATATTTTGCAGAAAAACGTTTTTCATCCAAGGGTTTTTCCGCCTAGAGATATTTTTTATTCTGTTCTTCGATGGCTTGATCCAAAAGCTTTGGGTACGTCAGGCGTGAGAAATTATTGTTTGGGAGGACCGTTAGTCTTCGATATAGATGTGAATCTTCCGAAAAATTTGCCATTGGATGAGTCGCTTCTTGACGAAGCAAAGTATCAAGCAGTACAACTGATGGAAAAACTTCGCGATGAATTTTCCTTAACCGATTTTAAATGTATTTTTACTGGTAGGAAAGGTTTTCATGTTTATGTCTATGATTATGAAACACTGTTTTTAGAAGAATGGAACTGCAGTTTAGAAATGCGAGAAGAATTTGAAAAAAGAAAAAGAAAAGAAATAGTCCTATTTCTTCAGAAACATGGAGTTAAATTTGATTATAATGTTACGTTAGATACTAAGAGAATAATTCGACTGCCGGGTACGCTTCACGGAGACACGGGTCTCCTTTGCACACATATAGGAGAAACGGAAAAGGATATAGAACGCTTTAAAATTTCGGAAGCAATAGTCTTCGAAGAAAGGACTACTGTTAAGGTCTGTTTCCTCAAAGAGGTACGAAGTTTTGTCTTGGAAGAAACTTATGGTCCATTTTCTAAGAATGAAGAGACGAAAATACCTGTTTTCGCGGCTTTGCCCTTAATATTACAGGAAATGGCGACGCTATGTAAATAAATAGGAGAGAAATACATATATAATGCATGGTACAACTGTATAGACTGAACTTAACCCGGCTAACGAGGTTAATCCGATGAGGATGAGGGTCAAACTCCAGTTTCGATGGTGCCATCCATCGAATGACGAGGCTTGCCGGGGCCGATGAGGAAACCCGGCACCAATTTTCTATTATTCCTAATCGTAAGGCTATTGAATTACTTTAGCTCTTCCATTTCATTTTTGATGTTTCCAACCTTTCCCTAGTTCCTGTATTTGAGACTAAGGATGAGTGTTGATAGCGTATTAGGGCATAGTGCGGAGGTCAAACTGAGGTATAAGCAACTGAGACAGGATTACATCGTTATATTTTCTATTTTGTGTAAGAAAGGATCAGAATTTTTATAAAAAACGAGGAGTATAGTAATTATATGACGTATTGGGTTAATGTGGATTTTTTGACTGCAACGTGTACAATACATAGGGAACATTGCCCATTTATAATTAGGGAAGAAACTTTGGGGAAGGGAATAGGAAGGTATAAACATGATGGAGGTTGGTTTGAATTCGGTACTTTAGAAGAGGCTGAGAGTTTTTGTAGAAAAGAAAAGCGATGTCACAAAATTAGATATTGCGAGCGTTGTTTTTATTAAAGTTAAGAGATAACAGGAACTTATTATTTTAATATTTAAACTACCAGTTTAACCTCCATCAAACACTCAATAAGGACTCGCGTTAAGATTTCACATTGCATGCCTAAAATATTTGCATTATCAATAGAATCCTTAATATTCTAAATTAATTCTACTTTGTATAGGAAATATGTGGAGGTTGCGGGATGGTTGGTGTTGAGTTTAGGGAGCCTAGAGTTCTTAGTAGGGGTAGGTTTTTGGGTGTTGCTTTTGTTGAGGGGTTTAATGAAGCTGTAGGCTTCGAAATTATAACTTGGCCTTGGACTGGAGGGGAAAAAGGGTAACCGTTAAATTGAGAGTTGGGGCGACTCAAGCTGGTAAAATCATTTACGATTTTTTTCCTAAATCCAAAGAATCAATATCTTTCAGGGAAGTTTTTAACTTTGCTTATAATTCTTTCAAAAACCTAAAAAACATTAGATCTGCTATTTCTTGTAAACGTTTTCCTTTGAAGTTTCCTTTTCTATGGTGAAAACCTTTAAATTTGGTGAAGGCATAGACGAAGATGTATGACAAAAGAGGATATAAATAAATGGGTTGATTTTCATAAGTATATTGCTAACCGTCATAGGTTTCAGACTGAAAGGGCTTGGGAAAC
>JAGGXT010000205.1 GCA_021162905.1 Candidatus Odinarchaeota archaeon
TATAGATTCAATTTGATCTACGCTTGATTCGTAAGTCTTTTTTTCATTATCTAAGTTAGCTAGAGCCACCAAAACTTCTTTTTTCTCTTCTTTTAGTATTTCTATATTTTTTATTAAGTCATCGTACTCCTCATTAAGCTGTTCTATTTTTTTCTGTAACTTTGCCTTCTTTTGAAGAAGTTTCGATTCTTCAGTATGTAGATCTCTTATCTTTGATTGCAAGTTAAAGAGAGTTTGTTCATTATTATTAAGCTCTTCAAATATTTTTGCACGCTCCTTATCAATTTCGTCCACTTCGGACCATAAAAGCTCAACCTCTAATCTTTTAAGAGCCTTCTCTATCTCAAGACGTTTTTTATATGCTTCGTAAGCGCTCTTTAAGATTTGTAGTTTTCTTTCTTCTTCTTTTAATCTAGCCAGTAGTGGTTTTACTGTTTTTTCTTCTCTTTCTAACTCTGTTTGAGTGCTAAGTAATTTATCGAGATAAGCCTTCAGCTCGGAGGATTCTAAAAGAATTTCAAATCGCTTATGAGGAGTAAGTGATTCAAACGAATTTATGGTTCCTTGTTCGGTAACAAATAAAGGATCAGAAGGGTGCAAATGAACGCTTGCGAATATTTTTTGTATATGATACACACTTATTGGTACTCCATCTATTGTTTTCCTACCATTTATTGAATATTGACGAGCCCCACGTTTATCAATGGCAACTTCTATAGTTAAGAGATCTTTATCTATGATGGTATCGAGATTTGGAACATTTGTCTGAAAGAGCCGTCTTTTATTAATTATTGGATTATTCAGAACGATTTTTATTTTCGCTGTACCCCCAAAAGGTCCTATGAACGAAGATAACCCCATTTGCTTAGCTCGTTTACTAGCCCCTCCCATGGCTAATAAGAGAGCATCCAGTATTAGTGTTTTTCCTGCTCCATTAGCTCCCGTAATTAGAAGAATAGGCCTATTATCAAAATTTATAAACGTATCTCTGTGAGTCTGAAAATTTTTAAGATGTATCGACTTTAGAAGGTAGACCACTCTATATGTGTCCTCCAGTATAGTAGTTAACTTAGGAGATTAAGAAAACATTTCCCAAATACGAATAAAAATTTTTCCGATAAATAATTTTAGAAAAAGTCTAAAAAAGTAAAAATCAGATTTTAGTCGTATCTTATGATTCCAGCATTTGAAGTATTTCTTTGAGCTTTTGTTTTACGATATCTAGCTTAGTCTGGGCTTCACTCCAAGCTTCAATCTCTATTTTCACGCCCTCTCTAACAAATTTATTGTATGTCTCAATAACAAGCTCTCCAGCCTTTGTTTTCCCTTTAAGATGATTTCTGATAGTTCCTTCACTTCGACCTAAATCCTCAGCTATTTGAGATACTGTCATCCCAGCTTTTTCTCTAGCCAAAGCGCCAGCAGCAACAGCTAATGAGTCAACCCATGTTAATCTCTCGTCTGGATTTCTTAGAAGTTCTAGTACTTTAGGGGAAAAGAGTGTACCTAAGAGAAGAGCGGTTTCCAACTTATGTATTTCTTCTCTCCCAATAGGCTTAAGAGGCACTTCACCACTCATTTATCTAACCTCCTTTTATTCATATAAGAATAAATTAAATAATTACAACAATACCTTCATTAGTTATTTTGAATTTATGACGTCTCATGCTATGAGCTGTTCCTCTCATCTTCCAAATTATGAGGCTTCTTTCAAGCTGACCATTTACTTCGTCTAAGTCTAGTCTTATAATTCCGTCGGCTGCATGTTCAACACCAGGGCCACCAAATCCTTTTTCTGTAACACTAACTTGGCTTATTAATAATGATGTAGTTCCTAGTCCAGAAAGGACCTTTTTCAACTGCAGTACCGTATTTCTTGCAATAATAGGTTTTGTTAAATAAAGTGTAGTTACAGAATCTATCACAACCCTTTCAGCATTCACAGTCCTAATTGCGGTCTTTAAAACATCAATAAGCGATTGTACATCATCGGGAGCTCTAACAACATAACGCTCTCTTTTGGCAGCTTCACCAATACCACCAGTAAATCCATCTACAATTGCAAATCTATCCTCTTCTTCAAATGGTCTAACATCCCAGCCAAATAATGCCATATTTTGACGTATCTGTACAGGATGCTCTTCCAATGCAACATAAACTCCATTTTCACCCATTTCTAAGCCTTTGTATAAAAATTGTTGTCCAAATATCGTTTTTCCCGTTCCAGGACCACCAGAGAGTAACACCACATTTCGTCTAGGGATTCCTCCATGTAGAAGCTCGTCCATTCCAGGTACTCCAGTTTTAGCTCTTTTCACATCAAAACTCATAGAACACCCCCCAATATGCTTCATAATATAAAAAGTATGTTTCCACAACAATTTTATAAAAAAGATATTTAAAGTTTCTGAAAAAGAAAATAAGAGATTATTTTCCTATTTTCTTAGAAAGAAGCTCTCCAAGTTTTCTAATGCCGAAGCTAATATTTTGTGATGTTTTGTAACTAAAGCTAAGTCTCATCGTATTATATTTTGCCTCTATTTTGCTTATTTTTTCGGTTTTACTTGAAAACTGATAACCGATTGGTGGATAAAATGCCGAACCAGGCACATAAGCAATACCATTAGGTATGGCTTCCTTTTCAAGAAATATCTTTGCGTTGAAGTCTTTTTTATCAGATTCCCACCAAACAAAAAAACCACCAGTTGGGTCACTACGCTTTCCAGGAGGGAATGTTTCATCAATAGCTTCTATCATAGCCTTAGCTCTTCGATGATATATAGTAACTATTTCGGGAAGGACATTATCTATGTACTTGCTATAATATTCATTGAGTATATATTGAATTAGTGTCGGAGTGCATAGATCTACATATCCTTTAGCTTTAAGAACTTGCTCTTTGAGAGGCTCAGGCATCACACTATATCCTACTCTTAAGGTAGCTGCTTCTTTACTTGTAGTTCTTAAATATGCAACATGCGTGTTTTCCTTATCAAAGCTTTTTATTGTCGGTAGCCTGTTGTCTGTAAATTGTATCTCTCGATATGCTGCATCCTCAATTATTAACATGTTATATGTAACAGCAATGTCATAAAGTGCTTTTCTTCTTTTTGTTGGAAGGGTAGTCCCCTTAGGATTATCCGAGTCAGGAATAACATATAGTATTTCAGGAAGTTTCTTAAATATCTTTTCTTTTTCAATGATTTGGATTGTTTTTTCAATATATTCTGGAACTATTCCATATTCGTCTGTAGCAACTGCAATTACATTTGCACCAAATTTGACAGCAGGATTCACAAAACCTAAATATACAGGTTTGGGGGTGATAATTACATCTCCTGGAGAAATAAGCGCATCTAGAATAAGATATATACTTTGCTGCGATCCTGTTGTTATGATAACATCTTTCCAGCCTTCTTCAGGATCCAAATTTATGTTGTCCTTTTCACGTAATCTTTTCGCAAAGGTCCGCCTTAAAGGTTCCCAACCTGCTGTTTGTCCATAGTTGTACGCTTCAATAACTTCATCTTTATGTCCTTCAGTAAGAGCTATTAATTGTTCGGTTCCAGTATTGATTAATATTTTACTAAGTGTTGTTAGAGGTAAAACGCCAGGTTTTCCACCAGCATAATAATAAGGGACATTATACGCCAAAAGCCGTCTTATTTCACTCTCAGAGATAAGTTGGGTCCATTCGGCAAAATCAAAGACTGGTCTTATAGTCATATATTATCCCTCGGTTAAAAAATATTAACTTACATTTAAAAAAGTTTCATTAACGGAATTAAAAAAATAAGAAAAATAATTTGATTTATTTTCATTTTTTTAACCATGTTAGAAGTTGGAATTTGTTCTTAATATAATTCTTTAAGTATTTGCTTCAACGATGATGCCACATATTTTGCGTCCTCCTCAGATAAACCAGCATGTATAGGAACCTCAAAATGTGTTGATGCTATAAATTCTGTATTAGGTAAACTAATTTTTGAGTAATCGGGATAGTCAACAAACTTGGCCCATCTCCAAGTTTGTTTAATATTGAGGTATGCTGGTTGTTTATATGTAGGTATTGAGTATATTGTTCTAGCCGATATTCCTCTCTTTTTCAGCTCATCAATTATTCTTTGCGGGTTTAGCCCTTTTTTTGTTAGATGAGGAGCACAAATATAGTTTGAATGCGTATATCCTGGAGGAACATATTGAAACTCTATTACATTTATGTTTTCAAGTTCTTCGCGAACTATTTTATGATTCCTCGCCCTAATGTTAAGCATTTCTGGTAGCCTTTCTAGCTGAGCAAGAGCAAGCGCTGCTTGCAAATCGGTCATCCTTAGATTATACCCCACCCTATAGTGATAATAACCACCCTCTTTTCCACGCCCATGATTCTTTAATGAGGTTACTTTTTCAGCAAGCTCTTCATTATTCGTTACAATAATTCCTCCTTCGCCAGCAATCATACTTTTCGTAGCGTAAAAGGAAAATATGCCAATATCGCCAAAAGTTCCAACATGCTGACCATTTATTCTTGCTCCATGGGCTTGTGCACAATCTTCGATCAAAAATAAGTTATGTTCCTCAGCTATTTCTTTTAGCTCTTTCATATCTGCCGGTAAACCAAATATATGAACCGCCAATATCGCTTTAGTTTTTGGAGTTATTCTCTTTCTAACATCATCTGGGTCTATATTATATGTTTTAGAGGAAATGTCAGCAAACATTGGTATACCACCAATAAATAGTATAGAGTTAGAAGATGCAATAAATGTAAATGCTGTCGTAATAACCTCAGAGCCAGGGGGTATACCTAAAGCTTCTAGTGCTAGATGAAGAGCAGCAGTGCCATTTGCAGCAGTTATTGAATATTTAGCACCCACAAAATCGGAAAATCGCTCTTCTAGGGTTTTAGAAACTTTACCTTCAGCAAGCCAGCCAGATTCAAGGACTTTAAGTACATATTCCTTTTCTTTTTCAGTTATAATTGGTTTAACTATTGGGATTTGGCGCATTTTTTACACCAAAATAAAACATTTTGTTTGTGTTACTATTGGAAAGTTATTAATATTTTTGGAAAAATTCTTGATTTGATAAGAAGAAGGCTTTAGTATACTTTTATAGGTGAGAGAGATGACTCTACCAGCGGACCCTTTTGAAATTGAAATACAAGCTCACAAAATTCGTTTATCCGAAAGAGAGTTAGCTAAAATGATAGACCATACACTTTTAAGACCTGATGCGAGCAAGAAGGAAATTGAAAAATTAGTGCTTGAGGCAAAGAAATATGAGTTTTATGCAATTTGTGTTAATCCTTTCTGGATATCCTATGTGAAAAAATTATTAAGAGATACTGATATAAAAGTAGTAACAGTTGTAAGTTTTCCGCTTGGTGCCTCATCAACTCATGCTAAAACAGAAGAGGTAAGGAAGAGTATTGAAGATGGCGCTGATGAAATTGATATGGTAATGAATATAGGAGCTTTTAAAAGCAAAGATTTTACACATGTAGGCGATGATATTAGCGCTGTTGTTGAAGCAGCTAATGGTAAACCTGTGAAAGTGATTTTGGAAAATGGTTTTTTGACATATGAAGAGATAGAAACAGCTTCGAAAATTGCTATGGATGCAGGTGCTGCTTTTGTAAAGACATCTACAGGTTTTGGCCCCTTAGGTGCAACGCCATTGCATGTTAAAGCTATGAAGAAGATAGTTGGAGACAAAGTGGGTGTGAAAGCTGCTGGTGGAATACGTACATATGAAAATGTTGCCAGGATGATTGCTGCTGGAGCAGATAGAATCGGAACTAGTTCTGGTGTCAAAATTATGGAAACATATAAAGAACTAGCAAGTAAAGATTTTGACTTTCCATACGAAATTCCCTGTAAACTATGTCCTAGTGCATACGTAAATAAAAAGATGCCACAGGAAGTTATAGATTATTATAATAAAAAATGTGAATTATGTAAGTATAGAATCTTTAGACGATTAATCTCAGGGAAATGAATAGAACATTCTTAATCCTTTTTTTCTATTGCTTTTAATGCAGAAATTGCCATTTCTTTCAGTACACTATATGGATCCTTAGCTTTTACAACACCACTTGCAAGTAAGACGCCCTCAGTCCCTAATTTTATTGCTGCTTCAACATCATCCCCCTTAGATATACCAGCACCCGTTAAAATATGCACCTCCTTATTAACACTTCTAACTAGAGCCACGGTATTTGTAATTACCTCCGGCTTTGCCTTAGATACTGGAATCCCAGTACCAATAAGTTCTGGAGGTTCCACAGCAACAATCGTGGGCCTTAAAGCTGCTACAGCAGCACTTACTTCAGGATTATTTGAACACACCAATGTTATAAGTTTCAAGTCCTTGGCACGCTTTATAGTTTCATCTAAGTCGGCCGTCTTTAAGCGATGTTCACTATGATTTAGAATTACACCAATTGCGCCAGCATCCTTAACAGCCTCAAGCAGCACATATCCTGTTCCAGCGCCTGGCTTTAGAGAATCCGCGTGTTGGGCAAACACGGGAATTTCAACATTTTCTGAGATTAAGCGGATGTCCACATACTGTGGAGCTACACCGATTGTTACCCCAGTTTCTTTATACACTTTTTCTGCGTCTTTTGCTATTTTCAAGCCCCGTTTACCTATTGACTGTTCATAAACTTTGAAATTTACTATAATAGCAGGATATTCTATGTCCATTTGGATCACCAAATCTTAATACATGAGGCAAATAAAAACATTAAGATATTTAAATAATTTTGATAATAGTTATGCTACTTCTCTAATTATAGTAGCAATTTAAATTACAATAAAATAATATTATTTTCAAGAATCGAGGTTCGTTGGTGAACTAATGTCATATTTTGAAAAAAGAGAGTATCAAGAAAAGGTATTTAATTTTTTATACAATTGCAAAAAAGATGGAATGAGTGCATTAATTGAGCTAGATTGCGGTCTGGGAAAAAGAATTATAGCCCTTCAGCTGGCAACAAAGCTTTTTACCGAGTCAACTATATTATTTCTTTTACATTCATCCGCATCATTGAACGAAACAGTTACATTCTTCAAGAAACACATATCAAACGAAGATTGGGGGTGGATTTCTTCAAGCTTGCCTCATCAGATAAGAAGAAAAATTGTTGAAAGTAAAAGGGTTATTTTATCAACACCGTTGGTATTATTTAATTTAATTAAGAAATACCCCACAATTTTAGACCGTTTCGATATTGTGATTATTAATGAGATTGATAAGATAATAAAACGGGTGGGGTACAAAAATCATATTTTGGTATATCCGTGGAATAGTATACTTCCGAAGCTTCAGAGTAAATTTATCATAGGAATGAGTGGGACCTTTAGAGACAACGCAATTCTTATCGAAGAGCAAGATGCTAAATCTGTGGGTGATTTAACAATCCTTAAAAGAATATTCCCAAATTCAAAAATCTTGTCAATGGACGACATCATGAGGGATGTTAGTAAATATATTACTTATACGGATATTACAATAATACCCATAGAAAGTAAGGAGATGAATTGTATTCTTAAAGTACTAGACGAACAAATAGAGACTTTACTTAATGAAATAAAGAGAAAATCTGGTCAAAGATCTATAAAAGAAACTTTAGTTTCTCCTGATAAATTTGGTATTGATGAAGATACTGCAAACAAGATAAGGAGGCTGACCTTCCTTCGAAAATTTTTGGTTGCAAGGCCAATAAAGCAGGTAAAAAGGTATTTTTTACTCGATAAAGAACTTAAGAAGTTGTATCCAGAAGTTGTAAAAATTAAGGAAAATGAAAAATTCAGGGTCCTGATAGATTTAATTCTTCAGGAAAAAGGGAAAGTTGCCGTACTGTCATCATATAGGGAAACTGTAAACTTCTTGGAGAAAATACTAATAAAGCAAGGAATTAAAGTCATTAAGCTCACGGGAGTAACAAGAAATAAGCAGAATGTACTTAGAGAATTTTCTGAAAAACCAGACATAAAAGCAATTCTCATTTCACCCGTAGGGGAGAGAGATCTTGATCTTTCAATGGTTAATGTTCTTTTCATATTAGATGTTATTAACACACCAAAGACTATGTACCAGAGAATAAAAAGGGGTAGGAGAAGCAAGGTATACATACTATATTTTAAAGGGACTTCAGAGGAGGAAAAAGTAAAAAGATTATTGAAAAATATAAAACATAAATACCCTTGGAGCATAAGAATATTTGCGAATATTAACTAATATTATCTGGTTTTTCATATGCCATAATTTTCCCCTTCTGCCAATCACGAATAAATATTCGACATGCCTCATCAATGTTTAATTCTCCTTTCTTTTTTAATAATCCTCGTTTTCTAGCAAACTCCTCTATAAACTCTTCAAAGTTGGTAGTATTAATATCATATGTCTCTTTTATTGCCATCGGATTCCAATTCAAAACAGTTTCAAATATGTATTTTGCAGCAAAATAAGGGTTTTCAAGACTCTCAGGCCTTAATGCGCCTTTTAATGCGAGTTCTTCTTCCTTTCCGAGACTAGGAAAAACACCGGGAGTGTCTATCATCATTATCTTTGAACTTATACGAATTAATTGAATAGATGTCGTGAATCCGGGAATTGGGCTTGTTCCAGCACTATGTCTTCCTTTAAGTACATTAATAATCGAACTTTTACCAACATTAGGATATCCCACAATCGCGACTTTAGCGGGAATTCTGGGAGCATATCTAAGTATAGTTTTTCTTAAAATTCTTGTTCCTAATCGTTCGGTCGCACTAAGATAAACTGTAGGATATTCTTTCGAAAATATCCTTTTCCAAGCGTTTAAAACCTCTTTGGGTATAAGATCCGCTTTATTTATAACAAGAATTATAGCTTTCCCCATTCGTTTTAATCTTTCCTCAATATTCTTATATCTAAATCTATCTGGAAAACGAGCGTCTAGTATTTCTAAAACAACATCAGCCTCTTTAACAACAGACCAAAAAGACTTCCAAGCACGCTTAGTTGATACCTGTTTTCTCAAAAATATTCACCAGATAAGTAGAGAAGAATTAGATATATATTACTATCTATTCTTTTCTTCATTAACCGATCCAATAATTTTACTAGCATAACTATACCCAGTATCAAAAGCTCTTAAGTTTATTTCTTTATACTTAGGAAATCGCTCAGCGATAGATTTTTTTAAACCCTCAGCGCTCACAACATTTGTTATTGCTACCAAAGCACCTAACATCACCATATTTGCAACTATTGGTCGCTTAAAATTTTTTTCAGCTATCTTTAATGCGGGAATTTTATATGTATTCGCTATTGGATGACTACTATTGAGATGACTTACAAGATTACTCTCAACAATGAGGTAGCCATCTTTCTTTAAATCAGAAATGTATTTCTGATAAGCCTCCTGTGACATACATACAAAAATATCAGGAGTTAGAACTTTAGGATAGTCAATTGGTTTATTGCTGATAACAACTTCAGATCTACATGCGCTTCCTCGAGCCTCAGGCCCATAACTTTGGGTTTGAACAGCATATTTTCCATCATAAACGACAGCGGCGTGTCCAACAAGAATTCCCATCGTGATTATTCCTTGACCACCGATCCCACCAAATCTTAACTCTATCCGTTCATACATGCCTTTACACCTAATTTATACAACTCATTAACTTAACTTCTATATACCTTATTAGACTTCCTTTTCAACGGGAGCAACATATATTGCAAAATCGGGGCATAAAAGTTCACACATCCGGCAACCAATGCACTTTTCTATGTATTTAGGTATTGGGTAGTGCGTGCCTCGCTCATTATAATCTTCTGACATTATAAGAACTTTTCTTGGACAGAATGAAACACAAAGCTCACAGCCCTTACAATAAGACTTATTTATAAATATTCGCCATTTTCCACCTTTTACATTGTGATTTTCCTGTTTCTCAATTCGTGCATATGTCTTCTCCATGGCTAATATTCTCCTGATCTGAACGAGGATTAACAGAAATTCTTTCTTTTAAATTTTTTGAACAAAAAAATAAAGTAATCTGATTAATTACATTAGAACTCTCCTTTTATTACACATGGTATGAATTCTAAAAGATTTTCTGAGACTATGTTTGGACCGTATTTTTTAACAGCCAAATCGCCTGCAATTCCATTTATGTATGCAGCAACACCAGCAGCATCTATTGTGCTTAAACCACGTGCAAGTAAACCTACTGTAAGTCCAGCAAGAACATCCCCGGTTCCACCAACAGTCATAGACGGGTTACCAGTTCTATTTGCACGAACAGAGTTCCCATCGGATATAATATCTATTGGGCTCTTTAAAAGTATTGTTATACCGAACTTTCTTGCCTTTTCTTTTATAAATCTTATTTGATCATTAAAGTTATCTGGAATTTTTTCTCCTTCATTTAAAAATAACCTCATTTCACCTCGATGCGGAGTTATTATCAAGTTTTTCCACGGAAATATTTCATTTTTCATTTTTGCAAGATATTTTAAACCATCAGCATCTATAACTGTTGGAATTGACTTTTCTTTTAATTTTAAGAATAAATCCTTTATCACACGCTCTATTTCATCAGATAGACCCAGTCCAGGCCCCAATAAGACAGCATCGATACTCTTAATATGTTCATCAATCAATTTCATTGCTTTCTCATTAAGGAACGGACCATCATAATCGCGAACTATTAATGACGGTGAATATGATCTCAATACCGAAGATATCTCTTTTGATGTTATCACAAAAACTAAATCAACTCCTGCTTTATAGGCAGCTAAAGATGCAAGTGTAGGCGCACCAGAGTATAGTTTACTACCACCAATTACTAGTACCCGTCCGAAATCTCCCTTATGAGCATTACTTGGTCTTGGAGGATATGCGGCTTTTAGGTCCCCCTTACCGATGAAAAGTTCAGCTTCTGGAGGAATCCCAATTCCAGCAATAATCACTTCCCCAGTATATTCCTTTTTATTGGTTAAACCAGGCTTTATATCATGAAATGTTATAGTATAATCAGCTTTGATAGCAGCACCATGGATTTCCCCAGTATCTGGATTCAGTCCGGTAGGAACATCGACGGCTATTACAATTTTATTTAACCCATTAATCATATTTACAACCGATCGAAACGGTTCGGCAAGCTCACCTCGCAAGCCAGTTCCTAGCATAGCATCAATTATAATTTCAGAATCTTCTATTATTCTTTTTATTTTTTCCAGTTGATCTAAATTCTTTAGTTCGTATATAGGTATAGAACTTATCATTTGCTGGATTATATGAAAATTCTTGGAGGCTTCTGGAGTGCGAATTTGAGAGGATCGCCCTATCAGAATAACACTTACCGTGAATCCATAATGAGCAAGGTGTCTAGCTGTAACAAATCCATCACCACCATTGTTACCAGTTCCACAAATAACGACAATCTTTCTTTTGTCAAATTTTTCTCTAACAAATTCTGCAACGGCATTCCCTGCATTTTCCATTAATATTTCTTTTGATACACCAAACTCTTCTGCGTTATCTTCTAATATGCGCATCATCCGAGTATTAATCATGTAAGATCCTCCAGAGATAGTCGATTATAAACTAATTCCAAAAGTCTCTCAACAGCCTTTTTGAGTATACTATCTGCTTCTTCTTCAGTAGGAGCTTGAACTGAAATCGTTACTACGATCTTTCCTTTTTTAGAATAACCTGTAGGATGTGACTTTACATAGACTCTTGGAAATTCATCCATCACTTGCCTAACAATAGGAGCTAGTTTTGTTTCATCAGTTATTTCAACTGCGACATCGTATTCTTTGTAAACAAGTTCTTCTGCCTTTGACTCTAACAGCTTCATTACTTCTCTTTCGAACATATCTTTCATTTCATCAGGAACTCCAGGAAGGCAAATAATTGTTGTTTTATCTTTAGTTATATGAAAACCAGGAGCTGTACCAACTCTGTTTGGAATTACTTCAACGCCTTCAGGAAGATCAGCCATTTTTTCACGTGGAGGAGTCATATCATAAGAGTCAACAAGCCCACTCTGGTATAAGTCAAGATAACGATCTCTAATTAAAACATAAGCTTTTTGATTTCTTACAAGAGGCACATTTAAGGCTACTGCGATTGCTTGCGCGGTTTTATCATCATAGGTAGGACCCAATCCACCAGTTGTTATTATAAAATCAGGTTTATGAGATAATGCATATTTCACCGCATCGGCAATTTCATTAATCGCGTCTGGAACTTTTATTATTCTACGAACTTGTCCTCCCATCTCAGTGATCTTTTTAGCAATATATTGGCTATTTGTATCCAAAGTATGGCCAGTTAGTATTTCATTACCAATTATGATTATTTCGACAATCATTTCAAACACCTATATAAAAAAGGTTAATTAATGTTAAAAAATATTTTTCAGTCGGTGAAGGGTGGTAAACGTGGCAAAATATTTTGTTCACCCAACGGCAATAGTTGAAGAGGATACTGAAATAGGTGAAGGCACTAAAATTTGGCATCACGCCCATGTAAGAAAAGGAGCAAAGATAGGGAAAAATTGTGTACTTGGAAAGGATGTTTATGTTGATACGAATGTAGTAATAGGAAATAATGTTAAACTTGAAAATAGGGTTTCCGTATTTCGTGGTGTGACAATAGAAGACGACGTCTTTGTAGGACCTCATGCAACATTTACAAATGACTTATATCCTAGAGCATTTAGCACCGACTGGGAGATAGTGCCAACGTATGTGAAAAAAGGTGCTAGTATAGGCGCTGGTGCTGTTATAATATGTGGTATAACTTTAGGGGAATACTCGATGGTTGCTGCAGGAGCCGTTGTGACAAAAGATGTCCCACCATTTGGTCTGGTTATGGGTGTGCCAGCTAGGTTAAAGGGTTTTGTGTGTTATTGTGGAAAGCCTGTAAAGAAAGTAATTAGAGAAGATGATAAGTATGTTGTCTTAAAGTGCGAAGATTCCAAATGCGGTAAGGAGATAAAAGTTGATAAAAAAATATACAAGAGTGTGTATGGATAATAATGAAAACTGTATGAGCGCATGGTGTTTATTTTGAGCGAAGAGGATTTGCAGAAAATCAAATTTAAGAAGGCATTTATAGAAAGGTATAGAGCTATCTTAGGACCAGAAGTTGAAAATTTCATAGAGTACAGTCGCAAGCCTTTAACACCAACAATTAGAGTTAACACTATAAAAATATCAAAGAAAGAACTTGTGGAGAGACTAACTGCTAAAGGCTGGATCATAGAACCTCTTCCGTGGTACGAATTAGGATTCTGGGTATATAAACCAAATTATCAATTGGGAAATGCTATTGAACATAGACTTGGTTATTTTTACATGCAAGGCCCAGCAAGTATGATACCGCCACTGGCTCTTAATCCAAAACCAGGAGAAATAGTATTAGATATGGCGGCTGCACCAGGATCTAAAACGACACAAATGGCAGCAATGATGAGAAACCAAGGCATAATAATAGCTAATGACACCGACTTGGAAAGAATTGTAGCCCTGAGAGGAAATCTTCAACGTTGTGGCGTCATAAACGTAATAGTTACAAACATGGATGGAAGGAGATTTGGAAGATTGCCACAAAAGTTTGATAAAGTATTACTTGATGCTCCATGTAGTGGAGATGGAACCATACGAATAAAACCGCATATTGCAGAGCAATGGAACCCTAAGGTCATAAAAGGAATTGCTAAACTACAATCACAACTTATATTATCTGCTTTTGATTGCCTAGTTGATGGTGGAGAGTTGGTATACTCTACATGTACATTAAATCCAGAAGAAGACGAAATGGTTGTCACATATCTTTTAGAAAAAAGAGAAAATGCAAAGATTCTGGACATAAAAATAGAGAATCTAAAAACAAGACCTGGATTAACAGAGTGGGACAAATATGAATTTCCAGAAGATTTGAAGAAAACACTTAGAATATATCCCCAAGATAATGATACAGAAGGATTTTATATAGCGAGGGTGAAAAAAGTTGGCTAAATTTGAAAGAGTTTCGAGTAAGACAAGGAAAATGATTTTAAAGCAACTTAAGGAAAATTTTGGGATTACTGATTTTCCATATGTTATTTTAAGTTCTGGAAAAAGAAGGTTTTGGATATGCCCTCCTAAAGTTGCTCAAATAAACTTTAAAGGATTATTAATTCACTCTATAGGATTCTACTTCGCAAACATCGATAAGAATATTCTTAGGTTATCGTTTGATGCTACTCAAGTTTTTGCTAATCAGATAAAGAATAATATTCTTGAAATAGATAAGGAATCTGCTGAAAAATGGCTACGTGGAGAGAGTTTACAATTGAATAAAGAAGTAAAAGAGAAAAAAGTTGTTGTAATTAAATATAAGAACGATTTTTTAGGATGTGGAATAATTTCAAACAAAAAAATTTGGAATCATGTCCCAAAGGATAGACGCACTATAGTCGAATTACCTACAGAATTTGAGCTACCAGATTAAATTAGAAACTATTTGTTAATAATAGCTCAGCCAGTTTCGACTTTACATAGAGAATATCATTTTCCTCTAATGGGAAAATACTCAAATTCTTAATTACCTCATCTAAATGTAAAGTTATACTATTTCCTCTAACTTTTATAAATTGTAATTCTTGTAATTTATCAATAGCATCTATAACTTTAGCACCTGGAAGTAGTGCCATTAAGTCATTTAAATTCACAAATTTCTTTTTAAATGTTTGAAGCAATATCAACCGTTCTACATCATCAAAGTCATTATTTATTGTACTGTTTATTGCTTTTACGATAGAGTTTAGCAATTCCTTCTTTAGTGAAGACACTTTTACTTTAGTTGGCGGGGGTAAATAAGTTTCTACTTTTTTAGGTACCTTCTTTTCAGGAATAGTTACTTCTCTCGCACGAGCCATATTTTCAAGCTTTTTAATTATTTCCTCCTTTTTAGCAATTACAGCACGTAGCATCTCAACTTCCTTTTGAAATCTAGTGGCTGATGTTGAGCTCTCCTTAATTAACTTTTCATACTCCATTATTTTTTCCTTAAGATCTTCGTTTTCTTTCCTTAATCTCTCAAGCTCCTGCCATATAGAAAATGCTTCCATTCTTTCTGATTCAGGAATTACCTCCTCAGTTATATCAGCTCTAGCTACATGTATAGAATGCTTTGGACGAATACTTACTCGTTTTATAGAGGATTGCCCAAACATACTAAGAACTGCTTCTCCTTTATTTAATCTAATTAAAATATCCCCAATATCTGGTGGTAATGGGGACGGCGCTATCTCCATAATCGCATCAATATCATCTTTGTGTGATAAATTGTGAGCTAGAAGAAAATCTATTTGTTTAAGTACTTTTACGTTCAAAGCTGCTGGCTCTTGAGTGATTAGAAGCAAACCACATCCAGGATGTCGGCCCTCTTTTACATAGGTTACAAGTGGAGCGGATGCTTTAGTTGCACTTCTGGATGGTAGAAAATTATGAGCCTCCTCTATTATCAACCATGTTCTTGGTATTACGGGTATCTTCTTCTTTGCCTTTTTACCAGATATTTTCTCCCAGCTTTTTATCCTTGCAATACCTTTACGAGTTTCATATATTTTTTCAGCTATAAGGCCTACTAGAAGGGATGCAACTGGCTTTGAGCTTTCGCTTACATCAATAACTGTAAGCACTCCAGGAAGAGCTAAGTCTTCGATTGTCATGCCAGTATCAGAAAAAATACCCCAACTCTTAGCGTATAATAATTTTGAACGAAGACCTTGAATGGTTTGCTTCTGAAAACTCTTTATGTGTGGGTCTCTCGAATCTAAAATTGCAATCATATCATCTATAGAATAGTTTTTTCCAGATTTTTCAAGCTTCTCAAGAATTGCTTTAAGTAACATTGCTTGCGGAGCATCAGGTTCAAGTCCAAAAACAAATAGCCAAACATCAAAACTTACCATAGAGGGGGTTATACTGATTGTGCCATCATAAGTGCCAGGTTCGTACTTATTTATGTCTCCTTCTACTACAAGAACTCGTACTTGATCTTTATATCCCTTAGGCTCTACTAATCCAGCAAAACCTTCTTTATTAAGCTCTCCCGCACTTTTATTAGGATATTTAATGGACCAATAAACACCCATTATATCAATTACAATATAAGCCATCTTCTTATTTCTTTCGAGCATCTCCTCTATTAATACACCAGCTGAATATGTCTTTCCGCTACCACGTTTGCCAACGATAACACCAACACGTGGCTTATTTATATCTATAGTAACCCAATCCCCTAATTTACCATCTTCTAATATTTCACGCCCAATATAGGCCAAAACCTTTCCCATGAAGACCACCGATGGTAAAATAATAAAAATAGTAGGATAAAAGGCTCATATTTAGAGACTTTCAGCTACCTTTTTTGCTATATCAATTTGGGTCTTAAATGCTTTAAGTTGACTTAGTTTTCTATTTGTCCAGAACCACGCAGCTATTAACGCAATAAATAATATTGCAATCTCATAACCTATTGCTGAGGCATAATCAATAGTTGCGTATGGTGATATGAGATATTGAATGAATGCAGAGACTATTGCTATAAGGAGAGCAACCAGCATTTGTTTATTTATCTCATCCTCTCCTAAAGGCTCTGCAACTGAGGCAAACACTAATGACATGTAAGACTGTGTGTCATAAAAGGATTTTACTATCATTTTCTTAGCGCTCTCTGAGATTCCAGCTTTCTCTAAACTTTGGAAAAGACGTTGTTGCGCCTTTATAAACTCCTGAGACTCCTTAGCTAATTTTGTTATTGTAATAACTTGTCTTGCTACTGATAGTACTAAAGCTATGCTAGCAACAAGTAAAATTGTAGCTGCGGATAACATTATGTTTTTTAATTCTGGCACTCCAAATAATACGTCATATCTAAATCCAATTGTCGCTAAACTGCCATCTACTAATAATAGGAAAAGCACTGTGGTTCTAAATTCAACTCTGATACCCCGAATTAAAATCCCACTTGTTATTATAAATCCTAGGAACAAAAGAACCGCTATAAGAATCCAATCAAGATAAATTCTGTATACAGGATCTACGATAATGACATTACCAGTATTTAGCAGAACAATAGCAAGTATAGCATAAGATATTCCTAAAATAAAATCATCAAGCCTCACTAGTAGAACGAAAAATCTATGAAGAGCTAGCATTGTTGAGACTCCAGAGGCAGCTTTCTCTTCTACTTTACTTTCTTTAGGTGACTCCTTTTTTTGTTTTTTCGTTGACAAAATAATCCCTCACAATACAATCATTATATGATAAAATTATTATTAAACAATAAATAAATATGTTGATAAACGATATTTATGGAAGCAAATCAGAAACAAAAGTATTAGTTATTATTATTTTTAAACAACAGCAGTTAATTCTTCTAATTCCCTATCAATCTTATTCAATCTGCGTCTTAATTTAACAAGCCTAATCAAAATTTCTTTAACTTGCTCTTCTCTCGTAGCCCAGTTAAGTTTGCCAGAACCGTACATTTTTTCTATTTGTAATATTCTTTCTTTTAACTCTGCACGTTCTCTAATTATTTTTTCACGCATCTTTTGCAACTCTAAGGCTCTATTTTCCGCCTCTACAACAGCTACCCCCTTCCTACCAATAACATCTCCTCTTTCTCTACCTTTTTTATTTCTTAGTCTTGAAAATATTCTACGGATCTTATCTAAAAAGAACATAAAAATCACCATGACTGAAAAATTATATAATCAAAAAGTATTTAATTGTTAATTTTAGTAAATTTCTAGATTCATTAAATAAAAAACTTTTTGTGTATAACAAGAAATCATAAGTGATAAGTATGAAAAGGTTTCCAAAGATACTCAGTATAGCATTTGCAGGACACGTAGACCATGGAAAATCATCTTTAATTGAAGCTATTACTGGGAAGTTTCCAGATATCTATCAATTTGAAATTCAAAAGGAAATGACTGTGTATCTAAAGATAATCTCTTTTTGTTATAAAGGAGTGCAACTTAACCTCTTAGATACTCCAGGACACTCCGACTTCAGGTTTGCCTTAAATCTCGCACTTTCTATTGCAGATGGTGTAGTTGTAGTTGTATCTGGAATAAAAGGGTTTCAAGCTTGGACGGAATATGTTCTAAAACATGCTATTTCAAGAAAATTACCTATTATAATAGCGGCAACAAAAAGCGATCTGCCAAATTTTAATATAAATAGAATATTCTCAGATATTAAAGAAAGAGGCTTACCAGAAGATATTCCTGTGGTTGTTACATCGGCTAAGCTTAAGAAAGGTATTCTCCCACTTCTTGATACGATAATAACTAATGTTCGTCCAAGGAGAAGATACCGTGCAAAAAGTAAGTTAATAATAGTTTCAAGAGAAAAGATTACGGGATTTAAGGTATTATACCTTGCTAAAATAGTATCAGGAGTGTTGAGACG
>JAGGXT010000132.1 GCA_021162905.1 Candidatus Odinarchaeota archaeon
ATTAACTTCTCCAATTCTTCTCTAGGGATCGTATTTTTGATTTTTGCTATCTCAAAAGCAATCTGATAAATTATTGATAACTGATTCAGATAGGACTTTGTTGCACAAACAGCAATTTCTGGACCTGCATTTATGTATATTGTGTAATCACATTCTCTTGCTATTGAACTCCCTACTACATTTACGATACCTATAGAAATACCATTATATCTCTTAGTATATCTTAATGCTGTTAAAGTGTCTGCAGTCTCTCCGCTTTGACTAATAAAAACGACAGCAGTTTTATCATCTATTATAGCATAATTATCAAACTCGCTTGAAATTATAGGAATTGCCGCTATTCCGCCAAATTCTTTTAACAAGTATTGCATAACTAATCCAGCATGATACGATGTTCCACTTGCTGTAACATATACCCTATTAGCCTTAATGAGTATTTCTGCAACTTTTCTAATCATTTCCTTGTCTGCATAAAATGATTCTCTTAATGCAACTGGTTGCTCATAGATTTCCTTCTCCATAAAGCTATCAAACGCACCTTTCTTAGCCATTTCATAAGTCCATGGAACCTCTTGCGGCTGGGCTTCTACTATTTTCATTGTTCTCCAATCTTTAATGACATAAGAGTCACGGGTAACAACAACATACCAATAATCATCCAATGGAATTATCTTATTCGTATATTCCAAAAATGAGACAACATCACTTGCTAAAAAGAAGGCATCTTCTCCTATTCCCAAAATAAGAGGACTCTCTTTTCTAAAACCTAATAACATATCGGGGTAATCTTCACTACCAATAACTAAGGCAAATGAACCCTTCAATTTTCTTATTGCATTAACTGCTGCCAATTCAAAATCTTTTACCTTTTTTAATTCTTCCTCAATTAAGTGTGCCACAACTTCCGTATCTGTCTCGCTTCTGAAAGTGTGTCCCCTTTTTTCAAGCCTCTCTCTAAGCTCTCTATGATTAATAATAATTCCATTATGAACAACAGCAATCTTTCCTTTGCAATCCAAGTGAGGATGAGCATTTGTAGTAGTAACTCCTCCGTGGGTTGCCCACCTAGTGTGTGCAAACCCAATATCCCCACTAAGTGGAAAGGTCTCCAGTCTTAAGTCTTTAGTAACCGCACCCACTCTCTTTAAAATTTTCAATTTTGGGTTAATCGATGCAAATCCGTAACTATCATATCCGCGATACTCTAATCTTTTTAAGCACTCATAAACCATTGGCATTATATTTTTTCCTTGATGCTTTGATACTATGCCGATGATGCCACACATCGAAATCCCTCTCAAGAATGAGACTATGAAAATCTTAATGCCTAAATTAATATATGTTGCTCAAATTTTCTTATAAGTGGTAAAACTCTTTTTTGTACGGTTTATATATGTTTTGGAGAAATCTGATAAAAAAATTTTTATCCTAGTAAAATAAACTTTTTATTAGTTGGTGCGAAAAATGGAGTTTTTCATTAGAATGAATGGAAAAATAAAAAAGGTAGATATTCTCTACACGGAGAAATTAGATATATTAAAGGCACTAATTCATCCAATTAGGCTAAAAATATTAAATGCGTTGCTCAAAAAGCCAAATTATCCAAAAGCCTTAGCTAAAGAGTTGAATATACAACCACAAAAGCTCCTTTATCATTTTAAAAAACTCGAAGAACTGGGTCTTGTTGAGAAGATCAAAGAAGAGAGAATTTCTGGTTCTGTTGCCAGATTCTATAAAGTCTCACCTAAACTTTTTGTTTTTAATTTTTTAGGTGACTCGATTTTTGAAACTGCAGTAGAGATTCCAATAAACACCCCAATCATAAGTGGATGGGTGGCTCATTTTGTGCAGGATAGTAAACTTAATGCAAAAATAGTTGTTGGAAGTCCTGATCTTCATGGTCCCTTTTCTGCAAGAGCTAGAGATGCTTGGAGTGCTGCTGAGCTTAGTTTATATTTAGGGAGGTTTATATCGGCGCTCGATAAAAATCCAATAGTACTAGATACCGCTGTTGACGCTGATATTATTAAAGAAAATTTAATTCTAATAGGCGGGCCAATCACAAATTCGATTACATGGAAAGTAAATAGGTATCTGCCGTTATATTTTGATATAGAATCTGGAAATACTATAGTTGATAAGGTAGAGATGAAAAGATACACTGATGATAACCTTGGAATAGTGGCTCTGATAGATAATCCATTTGTTGAGGAAGAAAAAAGGAAAATTCTAGTTTGTGCGGGAAAGAAAATAGCTGGGACAAGAGCTGCTATTCTCTCTCTAATCCGATATGAAGAACGGTTTCCGCATAATAGTAATTTTGCATTCCTTGTAGAAGGTATTGATAAGGATAGTGACGGAATAATAGATGACGTAACTTTTGTGAAAGAATTAAGGCTGTAAAGTCATAACTATCATCGTAACTACCAGGAAAAGATTAAGAAAGGCATGTGAAATTATCGTATTTTCTAAGGTTCTAGTTTTTATATACAGAAGACCGAGGAGGTATCCCATTACAAATGTAAAAGGCCACCCTAATAATATCCCAAAATACCAATGCCATAGCATAAATAAAAATGCCTGAAACCTTATTACCCACTTAGAGGAATATCCTTGTTTTAACAAACTCTCGATCAAGGTAAATCTGAAATATAATTCCTCGACGATTGAATGTATGCCTATTGAAACTATTGTAGTAACTATAATCAACTCTATTGAAGGTTTAGCTATGCTTGTTTCTCCAATGAGAATGGTTTTCCACATTGCTATATTTAACTCGGCTAGAAAATTGACTATAGAAAATGTTATAATGAGTGTAACGAATGATATTACCGCTATCAAAAATGCCATACTAACTCGCAAATCTTTTTTCTTAGTACCTAAAGAAAGACCATTTCTTTTTATCGTGAAGATTGTTGTTATGAATAGAGAGCCCTCAACTGAGATGGTTCTAATTGATAATAGATAAATATCTGCAAAAATATTTTGATTAAAGGTTAAATGAACTATAAACATAAAAATCTGAGCTATTACGAACGGAAGAATTAAGTATACAAAACTCTGTGTTTTCTTTTCGCTCAATGTTATCAGCCTATTTAAATTATTTTCTTAAGGAAAATTTAAGTTTTATAGAAGCGGAATATTTAAATACATTTGTTCTCAATTTATACTTAGATATCACATCTAACATAAATTTCAAATATGGTGGTATCCGTGGAATCTGAAATTTATGCAGAAAAAATAGAATTCTTCGAGCTCTTAGGAAGGATACTACTAAGGCCACGAGAAACATTTTCATTACTTATAAATAAACCTTCAAGATTCTTAATGTACGATGTTTTCTTGGTGTATCTCTTTTTTACATCGGTGAAAATCTCAACATTAATCGTTGTGCTTGAAACAATTAATGGCTCTATTTTTCCTGGATTTCCCTCTGGTTTATCATTTATCAGTCTTACATTGATATTATCATTAGTGGCTGTAGCGTCACTTTTCGTATCATCGTTTCTCTCACATTTTGTTGCTAAGGAAATATTCAAAGGAGTAGGGAACATGAACGAACTTCTGAATCTTTATGGATATTCATCAATATCAAATGTAGTAGTCGTTGCCCTATCTTTAATTGCAATTTTTCTACCAACTCCTATAAATATAGGCCTAATCATAGTTTCCTATATTATATATCTCCTCTGGAAAGCAATACTTTACATGATCTCAGTAGAAGAAGTCTATGGACTAGATGAATTTAAAGCATTTATATCTGGTGTCATAGTACCATCGTTTCTTCTAGTGTTTCTATTTTAAGGAGGAGTGAAAATGAAGACAAATACAGAGAGCATATTGGGAGTTTTCATAATAGCTATCATGGTGCTTGGCTTTGCATATTCAGTTTATTATTCCTATGTAAATAATTGGTGGACTTTTACATGGCCTTCATGGTCTTGGAAACCTCATGACTCTTATAGAGTTGAATACTTCTATGAATATGAATATCTAACCTATACAGAAGAATTCGAGAATATATCCTCTTCTTCCCTTAGCATACGTGTTACTAAGGGAAGTATATCCATATATTGGGAGGAACTTGAGTCAAAAATATGCAAAATCATCATAAAAATTCCGAAAAATGAAATGGCTAATTATAGCGTAAACTACAGTCTTGACCAGAATAATACTCATCTCGAGCTTGTAATTATATCAGATATTCCATCAGTGGAATTGATTTTTAATCCAAAGTATATCTATAACCTAACCTATATAAGTGCTGAAACCGAGATGGGTAATATATCAATTAGTACGTCGGCTCCATATAAGTATGTCTCAATAGGAGAATTAAGAGTTAGCTCAAGTACAGGAGGGTTCGAAGGGGAACTTAAAGATGCATCCATAGATCAAATGGTAGTAGACTTAGATATGGGCAGTATTGATATATATGCCGATAATGCAACAATAAAATCGACAATGACACTAATAACCAATATGGGTAGCATAACCATGGGGCTCTTAAATTCCCAACTTCCTAAAAAGGTATTCATTTCAACAGATATGGGGTCTGTCTCATTAAAGCTGAGTAATGTTTGCTGCGATAATTTCTCCAATGTGCATATAGATACTAATATGGGCTCTATAAGTTTTCAAATGCTCCTAAACCCAAATATACCAGGAAGAATTAAAGCATCAACTGACGCAGGCGGTTTGTCATATGCTGTTGATGAAAACTTTGAGGTGGTAACTAGTCAGAGAAATTATGTAGAGCTGAAAACTAGTGATTTCAGCGAGGGAAATGGAATAGATGTAACATTAATATCGAATATGGGTTCCATAGATATAACTGCAGAAAGGTTGGGATGATCATGGTTTTTATTTCAAAAGATGACCCATATAGAGCAAGAATTCTCATAGATGCTCTCTCTGATAAGACTAGATTGGAGATTCTTAAACTACTAATGAGTAATCCAACCGGCATGACCGCAGCTCAAATAGCAAGAATTCTAAACAAAACGATTCCAACAATTTTAAGCCATCTTGAAATTCTAACAGAAGCTGGAATTCTTCGAATTGATTATACCATGTATCGTGGTCGTGCTCTTAAATTATATAGCATATCAGAAAAAGAAATCTCTGTTGAAATCGACCTACAAAAATTTGTATGGATTCCATTAAGAAGTTATTTAGACCTCTGGGTATCTCAATATATCAAAATAAAAAGGGAAACTGATATCCTGCCATCTAAAGTTAGTGCGAAGGATATAGCAAAAATATTGGGAATTGACGAAAGAACGGCGGTACATATTAAGGAGCAGATTGAAAATAACCCCAGCTGGCTATCATCTCTAGTGAATGAAGCTCTTCAAATTCTCTCTCAAAGAGGATTCATCACAATTGCAGATCTGAGTAAATCCCTAAGTATTGCTAGAATATGGGCTAAAAAATTAGCAGAATTAATTGTTCAACAAGGGTATGCTTACCTTAAGGATGATACTCTTTATAGAAGATTTTGATAAATTGTTTTTAATAAAATGTTAGGGGGCAAATTTATTTTTTATGAAAAAATCCCCCTAACACCTTTATGCAAAACACATATTTGTAGTTAAATAGGTTACAAAATTTTATATTCTAAAGCTAATGTTTTTATTAATAGGTTATACATTAATAATGGG
>JAGGXT010000254.1 GCA_021162905.1 Candidatus Odinarchaeota archaeon
CAATAAGGATATCGTCGTTATTAGTATTAATATCATTGCTCTCTTAGAACACATTAAGATATTCCTCCAAAAGCTAAGTTTGTCATTTCTCATAGTTGTAATTCATGTATGTTAAAAACATTAAAACTTTTTTTATAATTTTTTTGCTTCTAGTAAGAAGTATTGTAAAAATAATAACTCAAAATATTATGAAATGAGGTAAAACATAAAAGTAAAGATAATTTATTTTAAAATGGTATTAATGTATGCGGCACATAAAGAGACTTCATAAGTACAAAGGTTTTGATGATATTTTGGAGGCATATCTATGGGTTTTAAGCATCGTTACCTTCCATTAACTGATGAAGAAAGAGAGGAAATGTTAAAATCGATAGGCATGAATTCAATTGAAGATCTTTTCAAAGACATACCAGAAAAATTTAGACTTAAAAAGGATTTAGATCTTCCAGATCCTCACAGCGAGATTGAAGTGCAGAAAGAATTACGTAAATTGGCTTCCAAGAATAAAACATTTTTTGATATGTCAATGTTCTTGGGCGCTGGATGTTGGCCTCACTATATTCCAGCAGTAATTTTTGAATTAGTTCAAAGAGGAGAATTTTTGACAGCTTACACACCATATCAACCAGAAATTAGCCAAGGGATGCTACAATCTCTTTTTGAATATCAAAGCTTAATAGCCGAACTTTTGGAAATGGACGTTGTCAATGCTAGTATGTATGACTGGGCCTCTGCATTAGGAGAAGCAGTACTAATGGCTGCGAGAATTACCAGAAAATATAAAGTTTTAGTGCCAAAGATAATTCATCCAGAAAGATTAGAAACCTTGAAGACATATGTAGAACCATCAGGAATAAAAATAGAATACATTGATTATGATAAGGAAACTGGTGAACTTTCTATAGATGACCTAGAAGAAAAATTAGATGATGAAACTGCAGGGGTTTATATCGAAAACCCATCATTCTTTGGAATTGTAGAAACAAAAGTTGACGAGATTGACGAGATTGTACATACCAAAAATAGTCTTTTAATTGTAGGTGTGGATCCTATTTCACTTGGAGTTATAAGACCTCCAGGTGATTATAATGCTGATATAGTAGTTGGAGAGGGGCAACCATTAGGAAATCCGATGGGATTTGGCGGGCCATCATTTGGAATTTTTGCAACTAAGAATGACATGAAATTCATCAAACAAATGCCTGGCAGAATAATAGGCATGACAAAAACAGAAGATGGAAAGCAACGTGGTTTCGTTATGGCTCTCCAAACAAGAGAACAGCATATCAGACGAGAAAGAGCTACCTCTAATATATGTACTAATGAATCTCTATGCGCTGTAATGGCAGCAATTTATCTTAGTATATTAGGTCCAGATGGTATGAAGAAAATAGGTGAGACGATTCTATATAACACAGAGTACGCGATAAAAAAACTATCAGAAATTGAAGGCTTAAAGGTTCCAGTATTCAAGGGTATTCACTTCAAAGAATTTCTGGTGGACTTTAATGATAAAGATGTAAACGTGATCCATAAGAAGATTCTTGAGAAAGGGATACATGGAGGATATATTATTAAGGATAAATGGAATTTCAAGAATACCATGCTACTCTGTGTAACTGAAATACATACAAAAGAAGATATCGATAATTTAGCACTCACATTAGAAGATGTTATTAGGGGGTTATAAGATGGTATTTAGACAAGCATTTTGGGATGAACCATTAATTTTCGAAATAGGACGAAAAGGTAGAATCGGCCATTCAGTACCTGAAGCTTCAGAAGATATTAAAAAGGCTGTCGGAGATGTTATTAATAAATTACCCGAGAAAATTCGAAGAAAAACACCACCAAATCTACCAGAAGTTAGCGAAGTTGAAGTTGTAAACCACTACACAAGACTTTCTCAAATGAATTATGGTGTTGATCTGGGGTTATATCCTTTAGGATCTTGTACAATGAAATATAATCCTAGAATAAACGAGGCAGTAGCTTCGTTAGAAGGTTTTTCTTGGATACATCCATATCAAGATGAGGAAACTGTCCAAGGAGCTCTTGAGTTACTCTATAAACTGCAAAAGTGGACTGCTGAGATTACTGGAACCGATGTTGTAACGCTCCAACCAGCGGCAGGGGCTCATGCGGAACTAACAGGAGTTTTGATAATACGACAATACCATAAATTTAATGGAGAGTTAGAGAAGCGTAACGAAATTATAGTACCTGACTCTGCACATGGAACTAATCCTGCAAGTACTGCAATGGCAGGATTTAGAGTAATAGAAATTCCATCAGGAAAAGATGGTTGTGTGGATTTAGATGCTTTAAAATCTGCAGTTTCTGAACATACCGCTGGTTTTATGTTAACGAATCCAAATACGCTAGGACTTTTTGAAAGTGAAATTGAAGAAATTGCAAAAATAATTCATGAAGCGGGTGGTTTATTATATTATGATGGAGCAAATCTAAATGCAAATCTAATGAAAACTAGACCTGGAGATATGGGATTCGATATAGTACATGTTAACTATCATAAGACCTTCTCAACGCCTCATGGAGGCGGCGGGCCAGGAGCTGGAGCAATAGGTGTTAAAAAATTCTTAGAAGAGTACTTGCCAGTTCCTATTGTTGAGTATGATAAAAAGAGAAATAAATACTACTTAGATTATAACAAGAGTCGTAGTATTGGAAAAATAAAAGCATTTTATGGCAATTTCTTGGTTCTCGTAAGAGCCTTTGCCTATATACTTTCAATGGGTAAAAAAGGACTTGAAAAAGTTGCTGAGGACTCAGTCTTATGCGCAAATTACTTGGGATATCATATTTCGAAAATCGATGGTTTTGAATTACCATACGCTCCTGAAAAACCGAGGAAACATGAAGTCGTAATAAGTGCAGAGCCTCTTCTTGAAAAATATGGAATAAAGGCACTAGATGTATCTAAGAGATTACTTGACTTTGGATTTCATGCGCCAACTAATTATTTCCCATTAATAGTCCATGAGGCACTTATGATAGAACCAACAGAATCTTATGATAAACAAACTTTAGACAAATATATTGAAGCCTTTAGGCAGATTTCAAGAGAAGCAAAAGAAAATCCAGATGTCTTGAAACGTGCACCAACAAACACTTCAAAAAGAAGATTAGATGTTGTAGCTGCCTCAAAACCAAAGACTATGATTTTAACTTGGAGAATGTACAAAAAATTAGCTGAATCGTCCAAATAAAACATGAGGTGAAATATCAAATATCTTTACTTTTTTATATTTTCCTAGATTTTCAGTGAGTAAATGCGCACAGCTTGCTTTTTCATTTTCCATCTTAATTACTATTGGTTTATAGGCAAAATTTCTACCAATTAGATCATTTTTCTTGGATATTTCATCAATGAGAACATAGCCTTCCCAATCTAACCATTTTTTATTGTTTTCATATGATATTTTCTCAACCAATTCTGATAATATCTTACTTCTCTTTTTCTTTATCTCACTAGGGATTTGATTTGGAAGTTTTGAAGCAGGAGTATTTGGGCGTTTTCCATATCGAGAAATATTTACAATATCTGGTTTGATTCTTTTAATAAGATCTATAGTTTCTTGGAAATCTTCGTCTGTCTCTCCAGGATATCCTACAATAATATCTGTAGAAAGAGTTAAATGTGGGTTATATTTCCTGAATATTTCAATTATTTCTATAAACTCCTCAACTGAGTATTTCCGATTCATATACTCTAAAATCTTATTACTACCACTTTGAACTGGTATATGTAAAAATTTGAAAATTTTATCAGACTTGAATAAACTTGCTAAGTTCTCAGCAAAAGACTTTATCCCCGATGGATTCATCATCCCAACTCGAACTTTAAAATCACCATCTATTTCGATGATTTTCTCTAGGAGATTCACTAGTGTATATCCTAAATCAAAACCATAGACTCCCGTATCTTGTGCAGTGAGCCATATTTCTTTATATCCATTTTTTACGAGCCATGTTATTTCATTAATTATATCTTCGATTGGATTGCTGTTCAAATGACCTCTGGCAAACTTAACTGAGCAAAAGGCACAAGCACCAAGACATCCATTAGCTATTGGCACGATACCTATAACCTTTGACTTCCGGTATTTCTCAATAATATTTCTTTTTGCTCTTTTTGGTCTTCTAAGCAGAACTGGACGTTCGCCCATGTTTATTAGAGAGATAACATTAACTATTTTGTCTATATACTCAGGACCTATTATTGCAGAATAATTTGGTATAACAGAGATAACCCGACTCACATCCATCAAAGGCAGACAACCAGCGATAATTTTTACCTTTTTGTTATACTTCTTACTTATTTGTTTAAGATACGAAAGAACCCTATGTTCAGTTGGCTCTTTAACACCACAGGTATTAATAATTATAATGTCAGCTTCATCAATAGATGAGACTATAGAATAACCCTCTTTTCTTAATAATCCAGCCATTACCTCTGAATCACTCTGATTAAGAACGCATCCAAATGTTTTTATATAAACATTTTTTGCAATCATTTTCCAGATGGCCGCCTACATTAAACTCACTAATATCTTAACCATGAGGATTTAAATTTTTAGTTAGTTTGAAATGTATCTTTTAGTGTTTTACCGAAAATTTGAAATATAATTATAAATCACCTTTAACAATAATCTGAATCGTTATAACTGTTTTTCTTCGGTGATAACATTTAAAATTTACACATATAATCTGTTGAGGTGTGTTTTTGATGATCTTAAAACCTAAAACAGATATAGCAATCCATGGATGGGGTGTTTATATACCTAGGTATCGCATATCGTCCAGAGAAATCGCAAGAATATGGGGACAAGATCCGAATAGAATAGAAAAAGGTTTAATGTTAAAAGAAAAAGCAATCGCAGGTCCTGATGAGGATACAGCTACTTTATCCGTTGAAGCCGCACTAAATGCTATAAAGCGCGCAAGAATAAAACCAAACGAAATTGGAGGTGTGTTTGTAGGATCTGAATCGCATCCATATTATGTTAAATCTACGGCATCAACGGTAGCTGAAGCTATAGGGGCTACTCCATATGTTGTAGCTGCTAGCCTTGAATTTGCTTGTAAAGCAGGAACAGACGCTATGTTATTTGGGATGGGATTAGTTGGCTCAGGAATGATAAAGTATGCACTAGCAATAGGTGCGGATATAGCTCAAGGTGCTCCTGGAGACGCGTTGGAATATTCTGCAGGTGGAGGAGCTGTTGCATATATTATAGGTGAAAAAAATGAAAACTCTGCAGCAATTATTGAGGCTGCTGCGTCATATGTGACGGATACGCCTGACTTTTGGAGAAGACCATATGAAAAATACCCAAAGCATGGAGAAGCTTTTACAGGAGAACCCGCCTATTTTAGACACATTATTTCAGCATCTAAGATTTTGATGGATGAACTAGGGTATAAGCCCTCTGATTTTAAATATGCTATTTTTCATCAACCGAATGGAAAATTTCCTTTAAGAGCTGCCAAGGCACTTGGCTTTTCAGAGGGACAAGTAAGGCCAGGATTAATAACGCCAGTTATTGGAAATACTTATGCGGCCTCATCAATATTAGGATTAGCAGCTGTTTTAGATATTGCCAATCCGGGAGAAAAGATAATAATTACAAGTTTTGGTTCTGGTGCTGGCAGTGATGCATTCATTATAGAAGTGCAAGATGCTATCAAAGAAAAACAAAATTTAGCACCCAAAGTGCGTGATTACATAGAAAGAAAAATCGAAATTGATTATGGATTATATGTTAAATTTAGAGAAAAAATAGAAATAACTTAAGGGGGATCTTGATGAGAGAAGTCGCAGTAATAGGTGTAGGAATGACTAAAGTTGGTCAGCATTTTGATAAGGCCCTTCGTGATCTCTTTGTCGATGCCGCTCTTAAGGCTTTTGATGATGCGGGAAATCCAAATATCGACGCCTTATATGTTGGAAATATGGTTGCTGGAGAGGCTATTGGCCAATCAAATTTAGGAGCTTATTTAGCAGACTACTTAGGAGTCAAAGTGCCAGCTTTTCACATAGAAAGTGCTTGCAGTTCTGGAGGAACTGCATTCATATTAGGAGTATTAGGAGTTATGTCAGGGTACTTTGATACAGTTCTCGTTGGTGGTGTCGAAAAATTAACAGAATACCCAACTCAAACAACGACTCTTCATTTAGCAGGAGCAGCTGAGCAGGAGTATGAAGTTTACTTTGGTGCTTCATTTACATCATTAAACGCTATGATTATGAGATATTATATGCATAAGTTTAATGTTCCTAGAGAATATTTTGCTGAATGGCCAGTCATGATGCATGAGAATGCAACTAAAAATCCTTATGCCCAATTAAGATTTAAAACAACAATAGAAAAGGTATTATCATCACCGATAATTGCTGATCCTTTAACGCTTTTTGATTGCTCACCTACAGGTGACGGCGCTGCTGCAGTTATTATAACCACTGTTGAAAATGCTAAGAAAATTACGGATACCATAGTAAAAGTTGCAGGATTTGGTATGGGAGTAGATAGTATTTCCTTGGCTATGAGAAATGAATTAACAACCTTAGCAGCATCAGTAAATGCATCTAGAAAAGCTTACAAAATGGCAAAAATTGAGCCAAAAGATGTTGATGTTGCTGAAATTCATGATGCATTCTCGATAATGGCAATACTCGCTATTGAAGATTTAGGATTCTCAGAAAAAGGAAAGGGCGCGATAGATTTGCATGATGGAAAGTACGCAAAAGATGGAGACATAGCATTAAATCCAAGCGGAGGATTAAAAGCAAGAGGACATCCAGTAGGTGCTACAGGTGTTTATCAAATAGCCGAAATTACTTTGCAGTTGAGAGGAGATGCTGGAGAAATGCAAGTACCTGATGCAGAAATAGGACTTGCACAAAATATAGGAGGATCTGGCTCTTCGATAACAGTATCTATTTTGAAGAGAGAGAGGTGATAGTATGAGTGTTCCTAAATATTGGAGAGAAATACCATATCGTTTTAGACTCGAAGGAGGAACATGCAAAGATTGCGGTAAGTCATTTATTCCTTATAGGTATGTCTGCCCATACTGTGGCTCAAGAAATATTGAAAGAACCACGATGCCCAGAACAGGTAAAGTGGTAACTTATAGTATACTTTATGTATTTCCTAAGGGATTCAAAAAACAAGCACCATATGCGGTTGCTCTAGTTGAATTAGATAACGGAGCTAGAGTTGTTTCGCAATTAACTGATTGCGATTTTGACGAAATTAAAATTGGTATGCGTGTAGAAGCCATATTCAGAAGAATTACCGAAGATGGAAAAGATGGAATTATAAAGTATGGATACAAATTCAGACCAATTTTCCAAAATAAAGAGAAACACTAACAAAATATTTTCTATTTTTTATAAATTAATCAAAAATCCTTACCTTTTTGAAAGAGATAACTGTCTTCTAAGTAGATTAAAACAAATATAGAATG
>JAGGXT010000273.1 GCA_021162905.1 Candidatus Odinarchaeota archaeon
ATTATTATCTCTAAGATATAAAAAGGTTTTATTGTGAGTTGGTTATATGAAAAATGATTTTATTATTTTTATAAAAAGTTCAAAATAATAATAAAATTAATGTGTAGTAATGCGATTTATAATTCATCGCTAAGCCAATAATATTGACATAAGATGTTCTTCTATATATCGCCATGAACAATCTGAAATCATCTTCATGTTAAATAATGATGTTTAGTTTTAAGTTTATTCTATTAACAAATGTTTATATCCTAGATCGGCAATCCAATACCGTACAGAGGTGACAATAGTGATCCCTACAAAGAAAATAATTCTGGCACTAATTATTTTAGGCTTAATAAGTGCAGCTGGAGTAACTATCATCTGGTTTTTAAGTGAGCAAAAACGAATGTATTCTGTTGGCATGGCAGTTGAGTTTAATGATCACGCTGCTGCCGCATGGATATCTTACGAAAAGGGTTGGTTTGAAAATATAGGACTAAATTTAACTACCTTTGAAAGCTATGCAACGGGAATTGCATTGGCAGCTGCAATTGCAAGAGGAGATATTCAAGTTGCATGGCTTTGCGTTGGACCAGCAATTGTTTCCTATAAAAGAGGAATTAACTTGAAAATTGTTGCAATGACACATGAATACGGGTATGCAATAGTTGTAAATAAGAGTATAATAAAGTCGGTTTATGATTTAGAAGGCAAAAAAATTGGATGTGTCAGAGAAGGTAGTATGGCTGACTTGCTACTCAACAAAGTTATCGAAAAATACAACCTAAATAATATTACGATTTTACGGATGAAGCCCATGGACCAGATTAATGCAATAAGAGAACATCAAGTTGATGCTATCGCAGTTCCTGAACATTATGTTGCTATTGCAAAATCTTTTGGCTTTGATATTCTCATAAAAAGTCAAGATATCTGGCCATACATGCCTGGAAGTGCTCTCGTTGTGAAGCAAGAGCTAATTGATAAGTACCCTGAGGCTGTTGAAAGACTTGTCAACCTAACTGTTTTTGCAACAGACTGGCTTAAAGAACATCAAGATGAAGCAGCACAAATTTTAGCAACCAAGCTAGAAACCACAAAAGATGTAATTTTAGATTCCATGAGTAGAATTAATTATACAAACCAAATAAACGAAACAACAATTCAAGAGTTGATCGACTTCATGGCAGAACTAGGATACATAGAGAAATTTAACGCGTCGGAAATAATTGATACAAGCTTTCTGGAAAAAGTTACTAGCTCAAGCAAAAGTATGTCTCTACCGGGTATAAATATTAATCCGGGAGATTATCAGTGGTCTATCTCACTGCAATTAGCAGAAGTAGATCGCTTGGATATTTTTAAGATTTCCACTACAAAAATGTAAAATGAATTCTTTACATTCTTCAGCTTCTGTATGAAAAATCTTTATGAGCATACAAGAACTATAACTTCAACGTCAATTATAGTCTTTTTGCCCATTTGTCAAACCCTAATTAGTTAGATCTTTCAATTGAAAAAACAAAAAATATTATAAAATCATGGTGGAACAAGATACGAACTTGTCCATGAAGGATATGACGGTGCTTCTCCCGACCTAAGCATGTCAGCCCATGCTTCATCAGTTAATCTTCCTAACGACATACTTCGAGTGAATTCATAATAGGAAAATACAGGTCCCATAGCAATTTCAAGTGTACCGTCTGGTTTTGGATAGACTACGATTAATAAATGAATATAACCAACACCTTCTTCTAGGACTTGTCCTGTATTCGGATCCGTATGAACATCCGCTACAAGTGTTGTTTTTTGATGCACAGTATGTATGCCGTACATTATGTCGTTAAGCCAATTGTGGAAGTAATAAATCATAGTATTTTCGGTTTCATTCAAAGGAATATTCTTTAACTCTTTAATTGACACTGCAAGCAAAAAGTCCAACTTCTCATAGAAGGAGTCAAGTTTTTCCTCATACTCTTCAGGAAGAACACCAAGTGCTTTGAGACCATTTTTCATCTGAAGCACTAGACCTTTTAATCTGGACCAAAGCAAAGGTAAAGGCTCAACGTATCCCTTTCTTGATTCAGGAATTATAGCCGTGAGACGAGTGTAAGATTGCTTTGCATATAATATTGTATCATGCCGCAGCTCAGTCCACGAGCCGAAAAATGTTGACAATTTTTCATCTTTCCATGCATCGGTCTGCATGAAAGTTGGGTATCCAGTATAATTTTCCTTAAGTGTGGCATTTATAGTATAGAGCCATCCATTATACAAGTTCCACGTCCAAGCTGTAATATTAAGAGACTTTAACTCTGCTGAAACATTCTCCAACTTTTCCTTATATTGCGGTATCGAATTTAATTCTGAGCCAAGATGCTCTCTTGCTCTTTTAGAACCAAATGCTGCAGCTATGTCGAGTGCTGTTGGCATATATCGGTTAGGCACCTCTGGATATACTAATTTTTGAAAAACATAGGAGTCCAAAATAAAACGTTGCCCAAGAAAGCGTAATCCTACCTCCTCAATACTATATCGATATCCTACTGCGGATATCCTTGAGTGATCTAGTTCTATGAGTTTTGATTGTGCAACTTGTAGCTTGTCATCATCTGCAAAGTCATTCAAAGAAACGTTTTGCCCGTAAATTGTATCCAGAACGAATTTATAATCATAAAATGTCAAATCATCTGAATATCCTACGAAAAATGCAGTGATATGATAAATTCGCTCATATATTTCAAATGCAGAAAGCTCTCCTGTGTGAGTTAATATATTCTTTGTATTATAAACAAGGTTTGTTAGAAGAAAAGCTGCAATAGTTGCAACATCGGCAAATGTTTCGTTCAAGGGCATTACTACAGGAAAATACATTCTGCCAAGATACATCGCTGCTAGGAAATATCTTGAAAGGCTTTCATTTACGGTATAATAGCCTCTAGGAACGTATTGTGTATAATCTTCACGGTGCTCTAAAATTGCAGATTCCTCAATTCTTGCATGATTATAGATTTTTTCTAGCTCTTCAGAAGCCATAGCTACTGCAACACCCGGTGTATTTGATGGCAAAGTGTAATTAGGATCCAAAAGCTTTAGAGGCACAATAAGATATGCAATTAACCGAATAATAGCCTCACTTACAATTTTCGATACCATCGGATCATTAAGATAAAGCTGGATTGCCTTCTGTAATAATTCTTTAAGAGTAACATTCAGCCAAGGGATGAAATACCCTGTTTCACAGTTCATTAGAAGTGCCGCAAAGAGAGAATGAAATGTATGCAAAACCATATCAGCGGTCACAAATCTAGGGAACTCTGGCGGCAAATTCTCATAGTAGTCTGCAAAACTTATCAAGAACTCTTCTGGCATGTCCAGAAAAGTTACAACAAAACCGTTCTCTAAGAGCCTATCTATAACACTCTCAGGAAGACTTAATTCCAGAAGATTCTGATAGTTCTCTATCTCTGCAGGGTCCAAAGGTAAGCTGTACTGTGTCACATTTCCCATCACAACATCTATCTCATTGACATCACTACTAAAGAAAGAAACACCATAAGTTAATGTATGCTGTCTCACAGTAAATTGCCCGCTAATACCACCAAATAGATGCTCTGTATAGGGCAAAAATGTATACCCCACTATAATCATTATAACGAGAACCGAAGCTACTGCCGTGGTCACTGCAATTTTGCTTCTTTTCTTGATTTCATCTAAAGGATAAAGAAATACCTTCTTCAATAAAACCCAAAACATGATAATCACACTCTCTAAATAACAGTATGAAATAAGCCGTATATTATACTATGCTTTTGAACAAATGTTCAAAAAATTAGAACATTAAGTTAAGAATATTAAAAATCAGTTTACCTTTAAGCGTTGTAAAAAATGTTTTGACGTTGAGTCGAGTAGTTAAGCAGGTACAGAGTCTGTAAAATATATTGCTGTAATTACACATGCGAATAATTTTAGCCAAAACTTTAAGCATCAAAATCCTTGAATGAAAAAGTTAATTATTCTAAGAAGTACCTTCTCCAAAATCTATAGGTTTCAACCCACATCAGAGCAGAAAACATAGATAATATTACCACCGAGAAGACGTATTCCGCTGTCAGATAAAGTGGTCTAAATCTTATTAAGAGGACCAATAGTGCTGTTGTCGAGAAAACAGAATAGAACAAGAAACGCGGAAATATGAAACCCCTAATTTTAATAAAATCCCGGAGATATGTGCTCTTGACAAGCTCGGTAGCATAATATAGGTCGTTTTCTGTTTTTAAAACGATACCCAAATCAACTAACTTATTTAAATGATAAACGACAAGACTGGGCGTCGAGAAATTTAGCCTGCGTTGAATTTCACGAACCCCCATAGGATTTCCGCTTCTCAGAAGTAGAAGGTATATTTTCAATGCTTTCCCTCTGAGGATTTTATCGATTTCCTCGCTTTGCATAAAAACCACAATGTATGATTTTAATTTTACACAATAAAAACTTTCTTATCCTCGATAGTAATGTAGTGACTATGACTGTCGAAAATCTCTTATTCATGGAGTAAAACATTTTATGAGATACATTTTATATTCCTCAGTATAATTATTTTTAAATCTGGTTTTTAGTGCATCAGCGATAATCAAATCAATTTTGCATTTAAATTGCAGCGTTAAATCACTATTTTAGATTAGAGATCCACTTGTGATATTCTTTCATCTTTTCATCAGAAATTGGATTTATAAGCACAATTCCAGGGACTTTCTTAAAGTTTTCATCTATACTGTAAATTATATCTGTATTGAAATCTTTAGCGAGAGAAATCAAATATCCATCCCATGATTCAATATTATATGTAGCGGCATAATCCAGAGCATCTATAACGTTTTCCACTTTTATATCCTCATGGAATGAGGGTGTTTCAACTTCAAGAGTCCTTATGAGACTTCGCTTTGCGTCTAATCTAGGGACTTTAAGATATTTCGTGAGAATATAGTATGCGCCCAGAAATGCAGATATTGGTATTATTGCCTTAATTTCTCGAAGCAGTACCTTTTTCAAGAAATTTAGTGCTTCAGACCTAGCTGGATTATCTACATGTGCAATTACGATAATACCAACATCCACGATACCTTCAACGAAGTCCAAGTTTCTTCTTCGCATATTCATCACTCATCCATTTTGATCTATGAATTTCTTCTTTCGAGGAGAAGGCCCGAACTTTCATCTTTTTCATTTCCTCGTACCACTTTTCAACACTTTCCTTAACATTATTTTTAACGATTTCGATGATAATTTTTCTCCCCCTCACTCTTAGTATTCCTTCAGTTTCGTTAGTTATGCCCATGGCTTTACGTACGCTACTCGGGATTACTAGTCTACCTTGTTTGTCGATTTTAATTCTCAGTTCTGTTTGTTCCATATTTTTCACCATATGGAATATAATTATCCATTATATTAAAAATTTCCTATAGTCATGGGCTCTAAAAGATTAGAAGAATTGATTGGTGTTCCATAGTAAAAATAATGTTATATCACTCATTTTCGAATTTATCAGAGAAAGCGAGAGGGTTTTTAATGGTTATCTCATAAAGACAATCAAACGGAGGAGAAAAATATATGTATCCCACATGGTAGGCATAATTTTCTCTGATTTTTATGTTGTTTTCATCGTTCATAAGATGCAATTAATCTTATACCATACTTTTGAGCCTCTTCTCTCGCATCAGGATATATAATAAATCCAAACATTAGAGGAAAAATCTCCTTACCCTCGAATAGGACCTTCAAGTCCTTTAACATCTTCACAAATTTTCTAACAGTACTCCTATATATCTTCGTTTTGCACTCCCCAATAATTACAATCTCTTTTTCACCCTTCTTTCCTACACCGTACAAGTTTATTTCATACATTGTCCCATCTATTTCAAAAAACTCACGACTTAGGTCATCGATATCTATATTCTCGTGTCTGTATAACCACCCAGGAACAACAACTCTAGCAATATCTTCTAAACCAAATCCTATTGTTGCTGATAGAGAGCCCACCTCTCTTGATAAATTACTAACAGAGTTCGCTAACTGCTCAACTACCATTTCAAGTCGTGTAAGCCTCTCCTCGCTTCGCTTCTGGGCCTCGGCAAGCTCGGCAACCGTCTTTTCAAGTCGTGTAAGCCTCTCCTCGCTTCGCTTCTGGGCCTCGGCAAGCTCGGCAACCGTCTTTTCAAGTCGCGTAAGTCGCTCCTCGCTTCGCTTCTGGGCCTCGGCAAGCTCGGCAACCGTCTTTTCAAGGCGTTCAATAGCAGCCTCAAGTCGCGTGAGTCTCTCTTCACTTCGCCTCTGGATCTTAGTAAGCTCCACGATATTCTTAGCTAGACTTTTTACGTATTTTGACAGTTTATCAAATTCCTCTCTTGTAACCTTGATATCTTTAACTTTATCTTCAATTACTTTCGTTATAAAATCATATAAATCCGGGGTTATAGTCATATGGACACCCTTCGTTAATCCCAATAATAAATAATGCAATTAATATTTAAATGATTTCATTTTTATGGATCATATTTTGATTCACCTATATGGAGATTATAAAAAAGTTTTATATAAGGCAAAGCGATAAATATCGAAGAGGCGTTATGGATGTATAAAGAAAACATGGACAGTAAAGGAACATTAACAAAGCAGGAAATACTTACAACGGTGAAAGATCTCTTCGAGCCATTAGATTATATAATTTTTGCGTACCTTTTTGGTTCTTATGCGACTGGCAAAGTATGGGCTATGAGTGATATTGATATTGCAGTATATGTGGACCCGAGAAAAGTAAATGACCTTTTTAAACTTAAGCTTAGGCTACTTGGTATGCTAAATGATGCTTTTAAAACAGATAAAATTGATCTTGTCATTCTTAATGAAGCCCCTCCTGTACTCAAGTATGAAATACTCGTAAAGGGGATATTGATTTTTACAAAGGATAAGGAGATACATACAGAGTTCTATCTTAGGGCTACCAAGGAGTACTTTGATTTTCAATATATACTAGACAAAAACTATGAAGCAGTAAAGGAAGCATTAAGGAGGAAACGAAATTGAAAGAGAGAGGAGTTATAGAAAGAGTAAATCGATTTTACGAGTATCTGGGTCTGTTAGAAGATCTTGCTCAAAAGGATTTTGACACCTTTATGAGATCTCCTTATTTGCAATTGAGTGCCGAACGTCTTCTACATCTTTCCATCGAAATACTTTTAGATTTAGGGAATTACTTGATTAATGCTTTAAGTTTACCAAAGCCATCAACCTATGCGGAAATTTTTAAAATACTCTGCGAACATGATATTCTACCAAGAGATATGATGAACTCTCTCATGGATATGGCTCGCTTTAGAAATGTTCTTGTCCATGGATATATAGCTATAGATAAGAAGCGTGTTTACGAAATTCTCGTAGACAATTTAGATATGTTGAGAGATACCGCTGAAAAGATAGTATCCAGGCTTGATGAATTGGAAGAAAAGAAAAAACAATGATAAAATAATATTATAATTTAGACACGGAAAGGTCAGAAATGTATCTATATTGGGATCTAAAATGAGAATATCAACGCTATTATTACTGTTCCTAACAATAATCTATCTTGTGTACACGTACTTTAATTTAGATTTTATATTTTTGAATTTTAGATATATCATCACGGAAAATTATATTCTTTTTATCTTTGCGGTTATCGCGTGGTATGCTGTAATTCTC
>JAGGXT010000315.1 GCA_021162905.1 Candidatus Odinarchaeota archaeon
CTATATACCAATACGGGTATTATGTTACAGATTATTAAAAATCATTTAAAAACTAATGGCGTAATTATTTTTGTAACAAAGTTTCTAAAAGAAAATTGGATGGTACGTCCGCATTTTATTAAATTTAGGGATGAACTTTCAGGGAACCTATATATTAACCATTTTAATAGACAACTAAACGAACATGGGCTTAAAGAATACGCATACCTTTTTGAACATAGTATTCCCGGCATTTTTAGGGTACTTATAGCAAAGAAGTATTCAGCTTCTTATGAAAATCAGAAGGGTGCTCCATAGAACCTCCTCTGTTGCTCTATTCAAATCAATAGCGAGCTCATAATTTTTATTTAAGTCTCTCAGTATTAACCTTTTACCTTTAAAGAGAATAATCTTATTCTCCTTGGTTAAAGTATTTTCATTGACTATGCTAAAAGGCTCCCCAAAGATTTCAATGCTAGGCAAGCTTTCTATTATTGCTTTCTCTATTAAAGCCTTCCAAATGTAAAAAGCACTATTAGATGAGCTCAATCTCTATAATCCCCCTTCTGAGCAACTTCTCTATTTCTACAAGATTCCTAAATAGGATTACTTCGTCAAGATATAAAATCTCACTTAACATGGCTGAAGATAAAGCAAAGATACGAAGTACATGTCTCTTCGATCTTGCTTCTTTAACTAATTTGTTGATCTCACTTATGGAAAAGGGTATTTTTACCTTTATCTTGTACGGTATATGTGGCCATACTATTGATATAAACAGTCTGAAGAATTGTTTAAAGAAATTATCATTTGGTCTTTCAGCTCGTAATAAACCAGCTAAAAATAGTTTGTCCTCCATTAGGAGATGTGATATCGAAGAGCTGTACATTGCATGTATAATTGTTTTATCTCTTGTGATACCTAATATAAGATCTATCTGCATCATAAATTTTCGAACTTTTTCTTTAATAGCTTCCTCCATAAGATCTTCAATATTAAATTCCAGCGCATCTGAAAAAACTGGAGGTATATCTATAGAGCAATTATACTCGTTTGAGAATAAATCAATGGTCAAATAAAATTCAGAATCAGAAATTTCTTCGAATATTTTTTTCTTTTTTGTAACAATTATCATGTCAAAATCTTTTTGAGGAAGTACTGGGGGATCTACATATACTGCAAGATGCGGTTCTGATATGCGGGGAATGTCTGTTGTTTCTTTTTGTAAAATTATTTTTCGGTTTGGAAGTATATATTGTAGTGCGTTTATTAATTTATCAATAATATCTAAGTCATCTGTTAATATCACAATAGGAATGCCGATAAGTGCAAAACTCAATAAATAATCTAGAATCTCTCTCCCAAAAATTGTTTTTAAGGTAAGAAAATCAGGCTTTATAACAATTTTCTCACGCTCAATTATTCTTTTATTGCAAATCTCTCGGAAGCTAACATAAATATCTTCTAAGTCTATATGATAATCTGATGAATATATCTTAAAGGCAATAGGTATGAATTCTGGATACGTAAATATATCATTTAGAAGGTTAATATACTCCTCCTCAGGCATATGGACTCCTGATTTTATTTTTGGATATAGGAGATTAATTAAGATCTCTATTTGACTTAGTAGAGATGTTATAATGACATTTGCGAATGTTCTGGTTTCAGCAGCTCCATAAATATGTTCGAATATCTCAAGCTTTTTTAAATAAAGAGAGACACTATTTCTAAAGACTGCTTCAAAATCCTTCGTTTTTAAAAGTTTTTTATTTGATAAATCGTAGATCAGAGCATCTGGTAGTTTATGTTCTTTGTTAAGCTGCTCTATGGTGCAGACCCAGCCAAATGAGATTTCATGAATAAAGTCAGGTATAACTTGTGAAAAGTGAAGTATAACACGTTTACTTTTCTCAGTAGCTTCAGAATCAAATAAAGCTTTTATTTCACCTTCGGAGATGTTTGTTGCATTTAAAAAGAATCTGTGAGGAGATGCTATACTTATCAGATTCATAAATGTGCTTTCAGTTAAATTACCAATTAGTACTACTGGATAACGTACCATTAAAGCCGAAACTATGTCCTCTAAATAATCTTTAAATATTTCTCTTAGCCTTGAAATCATAATTGGCACCAAGTGACTAAAAATAATTATATTACGAATGTTTATTAACTTATTGAGAATATGACTTACATAAAACAATAATTATATTAAAAATAAAATTTGCTCTGAGAGATGGTGGTTTAATGGCTGAGGGACGTACACTTACTCCCGAACAGACAAAAAGTATAAAGGATTTAGTTAACTCGCTTTTTGAGGAGGAAGGTATTCTTGGTGTCGTTGTGGTGGACGAGACCGGTTTGCCTATTTGTTCATCTGGAAATATTAAAGAAGAGGCTGAGTTAGCCTTAAGTAATACAATACTTGGTGTATATGTTGAAGGTGCAAAGGTCTATCAAGAATTAGGCACTCCCTATATTGATAATATTATCATAGATGGCAAAGATGTAAAAACATATATTAGCTCTGAAGAAGGTGGAAGGGCATATATAGCTATTTTTTGCTCTCCCGAAACTAATATGGCCGTGATAAGAGTTGTCGCAAAAAATGTGCTAAAACAGATTCATGACGTACTTGAGAAAACAGCTGAAAGGGCTGCAGAATTCTTTGATAGAACAGAAAAGCTTACCTGGTTAACTCCAGAAGAGAGAAAGAGATGGAAGGAAATTGCAGGTTTTGTTGAGCGGTTGGCAAAAAAGAAAAAGTAGGTTGTGACATGATGACTTTAAAAAGAGTAACAACCACGCTCTTTGCAGGGCCCCCTTATGTTGGAAAGACCACAATCTTGATGAGAATTTCTGAAATCATAAGTAAATCTAAATTAATTGATGATAGAGAGCCTATATTTGGCAGAACGCGATTCCTTGATAGACTTTTTATAGGTCCACTTAGAATGAGAGATAAAGAATATGAACATATTTTTTATGCGTATGGGGGGCAAGATTGGTTATCAACAAATAGAAGAAATGTGCTGTCGACGATAGTTCCCGAATTTATTGTATTTATGTGCAACAGTCAAAGACCCGATAAGGCAGAGGATATTAGATTAAGTTATAAAATGAATGCTTATTATTGGGAGGAATTAGAGACAATTGAAACTATTGGAAAGAGGCTTTTTGAATTACCTAAAATAATAGTGATTAATAAAATGGATTTACCTGGTACAGCGTCACATAATACTATTCTTAGAGAATTAGGCATTCGTCCATCAATAGTTGTAAATGTGGATGGTGTAATAGAGTATCCTAGCAAGTTAAGAGGTAAGAACTTTGATATAAAAAATGACGATATTGTAGATATCGTTTTATCGACCGAACGTGTACCTGTTTTTAAAACTATTGCTATTACTGGAAAAAACGTAGATAATTTTCTAACATTATTATTAACATTATTACACTTCTTAGAGCCAGAAATGGATTAAATATCTGATAAAATCCCTTTATATCTAAATTGCAGCTCATATAACTTCCTAACCTTGTCTATAGTATCAATTTCACTTACATCCTTATCGTATCTTATTCGCTTTACTCTTGCGAATCTTAAAGCAAAACCAGACTTATATTTTGGAGATTTTTGAATTTCATTAAATTCAACCTCTAAAACAATCTCTGGTTTAACAATGACTTTTCTTCCGATTTTCTTAATTGCGATAGACTCCAATTTCTTTGTTATTTCCTCAAATTCCTCATCAGTAAGTCCCTTAAATGTTTTCCCAATAACTAAAAGTTCATTGCTTTGCGGATCTCTAACAGCTAGATAGTAATCACTTAACCATTTATGCCTTCTTCCATATCCATATTCAGCTGCTACAATTACTACGTCAAGCGTCTCGTGAGTATATTTATATTTAAGCCAATTTTTTCCGCGAATCCCTGGCGTATAAATACTATCAAGCCTTTTAACTACAAGTCCCTCATGCCCTCCTTCTATAGATTCTTTGAAAAAGTCATCTATTGCGTTAGGATCATTAGTTAGAATATGTGGAATTATAACATCCTTGGGAAAAGTTTCTAACAATTTGATATGCCTAATAAGATATGGCTTATCAAGGAAGGTTTCTTCTCCTAAAGAGATAAGATCAAATAGGTAAAGTCTAATAGGTATTTTCATAGCTTCACGCATAGTTTCTGGTGTTCGTTTGAATCTTTTCATCAAATCTTGAAATGGAAGAGGTTGGCCACTAGGACTAATTCCTATTAATTCTCCTTCTGCAATGAAATCGGGCGAAATCTTTAATGCAAAATCCACAATCTCAGGTACATTGTCTGTAATCTCTTTTAGCCTTCTGGTAAAGACTTTTACAATATTACCTCGTTTATGAATTTGTATGCGAATACCATCCAACTTATATTCAGCAGCCACTAAACCACCATGACGTTCAACAATTTCGTCTGTAGTTTTAGCAGTATCGGCTAACATAACACGTAATGGTCTAAAATATTTGGGCTTAACTTTATCCAAGTATTCAGGGCCATATTTTTCAATGACATCAATAACCTCAGAAAGCAAACCAAGTACCATGTGGGCATGTTTTATCTTCTCTACTGGAACAGCATAAAATGATGCAATTGCCTCCTCCAATAGACCGATGCTAACTCCCACACGTAGCTCGCCTAAAAGTATTTTTGTAGCACATTTTGCTTCATCGGGTGAAAGTCTGCTAAAGAAAGATGCAATAAGTTCTTCTCTTTTCCTTTGACTCTTGGTTCCTTCGTATCTTGCAAGCGTACGAATAAGATCAAATAATTCCTTTATAGTAACATCTGCAGTAAAAGATAAAAGCGTCATCTGTCTAGCTACTTTATGCCGCTTAAATAATTCATAAATCACAATTCCTATGTCTCCGCTTTTATCAAATAGCTCAAGAAACTCCTCTCTTGAGAAGCTTACAACATTTTGAATAGCTCTAAAGAAAATGCCCCACGAGACCTCTAAGGGGGCTTCTAATAGATGTCTATACTCTCCAGAAAGAAGTGAAACTGTTATTTTCAAATCCTCATAACTTAGTTTCTTAAAGAAATCAATTAGTAAATTGATTAGTATCTTTCGCTTAGTTGTCTTTTCCAGTTGATTGCAAAGTTTAGCTAATTCCATAAGTCGTGTTGACATAAATATCACTTAATTTACTCTCAAAACTACAATAATCTAATTTTATTGATTTACTTTTTGGTTTGCTGCACGAAAAATTTAAAAATTAACTTTTAAATCAAAGGCGGGGTGAGGGATATGTATGGCAATAATAAGTATAACATCTAAAGTATTTAAACTACTACAAAATTTCAGAACCATAAAAACGTATGAAGAGGCTATTAAAGCTCAAGAAGATGTTTTAAGAGGAATAATTAACGAGAATAGAGACACAAAATTTGGTAAGCAACATAACTTCAAAAATATATGCAATGTAGAGGATTATAAGGAAAACGTCCCCCTCTTTAGTTATGGGCAACTGAAACCGTACATTGAAGAAATAATAAATGGAAACCATCGAATTCTTTTTAATTATCCTTTAAAGTGGTGGGTAAAAAGTACTGGAACTACTGGCGCACCGAAACTTTATCCCCTGAGCGAAAAAAGACTTTCTATGGATAGGCGAGCTGTGAAAAAAATATTTTATTACTTAATTGGCGAAAACCCTAAAATTCTAAGGGGCAAATTTTTGCTTTTTATTGCTTCAGCAAAACTTGATGAAATAAATGGGGTACCTGTCGGTTATATGAGTGGGGTTCTTGCAACAACACAGAATAAATTCATTCGAAGGTTTTTCGTCCCCTCAACTGATGTTATAAACATGGAAAATACTGAGCTCAAATACGAATTAACACTTAGAGCCATAAGAAGAAAAAAGATAACAATTGCTATAGGCGTAACGCCATTCTTAATTAGCCTATTACAGAGGGCATCTGAAAAAGGGTTATTAAAGAGAATAAGAGAGAACATAGAAGTCATATTTTGGAGTGGCGTCTCAATTTTACCATATAAAAAGTGGTTTGAAGAGAACATTGGAAGTGTTCAGTATCTGGGTAGCTATATAGGAAGTGAAGGCTTTTATGGAGCAGAGATACATAGTGAATACAAGGGCTCTATGCTTTTGTTTGTTGAGTCGGTATTCTATGAGTTTGTCAAGCTTGATGACATCAATAAAGAATGTCCAGAAAGATTTACACTTTATGATGTTAAGAAGGGCGTGCCATATGTTATGCATGTAACTACATATAGTGGTCTTTATAGCTATAACGTAGGTGATGTGATAGAATTTGTATCTCTAGATCCGCCAGTGATAAAAGTAAAAGGCAGGGCCAAGCAAGTTATAAACCTGGCTACTGAAAAAGTTACAGAAGATGAAATAAATGCAGCAATAGTATATGCTTGTAAAAGAAACAACTGCGTACTAAATCGGTACTTAGTTATACCCATAGTAGAGGGCGGTCTTGGAGTATATCATATCTATGTATCATTTATGAGAAAGCCGAATGATATTGGGATGTTTATTAACGATTTTGATGAGAAACTAAAAGACTTGAATGAAGTATACAAATTAGTAAGAGCATCAAAGATCCTTCTGAAACCAAAAATGGTGGTTGTTAGTAACGCCTTCTTTGAAAGAATAGATAATTATATGTATAATATTGGGAAACCAGTAGGGCAGTTAAAAACACTACATATTCTTCTTGAAAGTCATCCATATTACAGCCTTTACAGGGATGCTATTACTTTCTGGTAAGGGTGAACTA
>JAGGXT010000351.1 GCA_021162905.1 Candidatus Odinarchaeota archaeon
ATAAGTAATTATTTAGTATTACCATAGTTAGTGATGATCATGTGGGAGCATATAAAGGAAACATTTCAACTCGAGAGTTCTAAAGACGTATGGCCAGGATGGATAAAATTATCTAAGGTTATTGCAGATAAATATTATATATATCCTGGTGATATTTTACTTATGAGTATAAGAAAGAGAGCGTTCCTTGCAAGGGCTTTTATAGACGATAATATTCCTCCAGATAAGGTAATAGTTAATGACCTTACTAGTAAGTATCGTTTTGGAAAGTGTGATAGAGTGACTTTGATGCATTATTTAGGTGAAGTAAATAAATTAGACGAAATACATGTAAAAATTTTCCAAAAAAATAAAAAATCAGAGCTAATTGATATTTTTAACTTGCTTGGTGGTGATATTTTTATTTCAAGCTCAGGATTATTTTTAAATCTTGGAGATAGAGCAATTCTCATAGATATCAAAGGACTTGGTGAAAGTGTTGGTGCAATATCATATGAATACTCTAAGATTAATTACTCCATGATAGATCTGCATGATTTAACAATAGGTGTAATTATAAGTGCACATGACTCTATGAATCATATGGATGTCCCCTTAAGTGAAGAGGATATAGAATATATCAAAGAAAACATTCAGGATTTTCCTATTTCTATATCTCTTGAAAAAACAATCTCAAGATTATCATTTTCATACATTTTTACATTAACATTACTAAGAAAGTTACTTAACAGTTCACTATTTAGCAAATTTAACTTATTTATATTTCAAGAACAAGGAATTTTTTTCAGTGCAAGACCGCAACATAATATGGAGAAATTTGGAATTTCATATCCTCTAAATGTTATAAAGGACTCTTTAAGTTCATTAACAAGCTTTTTCTCAACAATAAATATAGGTAAAGGAGTAAATCAGATAGGTAATGCTTTATATAAATATTTTGAGATGCTAAGAAACTTTAAGGAGAAATCTCCAGACTTATTGCTGATTATCACTGACGATTCCGAAATTTTCGGAGTGCACCCGATAGATGTAATAAAGCGAGAAAGGATTGATAGAAAAATTCCTATGATTACAATTTTGACCTCTTATGAAAACAAGGACCTTATTGAATTGTATAGCGAGCTTTCAGAAATAACTAATGGTGAGCTCTTTCAGTATAATGGTAATCTTTTAGAGTTTGTAGATAGAATATTGGAAATAATTTCCTTAGACATATCGGAATGCATATTGCGAGGAATAAGCCATGAATAGTAATTTAATGAAAATAGTTTTTATACTGGACATATCAAAGAGCATGAAGAAAGAAGAAATTTTATTAGAAGATGATAGTTTTCTTACGTTTTTTAAAATATCTCCTAAAACATCTCATGAGAAATTTTTGTCCTTCTTAAATTACATATCTCCTGGTATGAAGATTTCAAAATTAGCCTGCGCTGGAATTCTTCTTCAGACAATAAAAGAGTTATTAAGTGGAAGAAATGTAATGGTCGCTATTGTTTGGTTCAATCATCTAGCAGATAATATTACATTTAGTGGTGGAAAAGTATTTATTTCATTATCTGAGGGAAAACCTTCTATTAGGAAAACATTATCCCTAGCTTTAACAGAACTCTCGAAAAGAGCATTCGGAGGCTCTAATATTTACTTAGGGGTTTTAAAAGCTAAGAAAATAGTAGAGGTTTATGATTCTTACCATTTTATTTTAGTATCAGATGGATTGTGGAACTGTGGGATATCGCCGATAAAGTTTGTGCATGATGAAAAAATAAGTCTATCATCGATTCAAGTTAGTGTCTCCAAAAAACCTCAAAATTTATTTATGGAAAAATTAGCAAAGGTTGGTAGTGGAAAGTTTTTGTATATTCAGAAACTTAATAGTGAGACATTAAAAATTATAGAGAATTGGACATCTCATATTTATTGAGTGAGGGATATTTTAATGGTTGAAAACATCAAAGAGAAAATAGAACGTGCTAGGAAAATGGTTCAAGAAAATAGAATAAATGAGGCTGTGACCATATATCATGATATATTAAAAATTTTAAAAGATGATGAAAGTAATAAATTATTATATGCGGACGTTGCTGTTGAATTAGGTACACTTTTAACAAATTTTGAGTTCTATGAGGAATCTATTAGTTTAATAAAAGAGGCTTATTCTATTTATCAAAGTCTCAATAGGGTTGAAGATCTAGCCAATGCAGCATACAATCTTGCTGTAAATCTACTTAATTTAAGCAAGCCAGAAGAGGCATTAAAATACATAGAAGAGGCTATAAAGTTATTTGAAAAAGTAAATGACTCAATAGCTCATGCTGATGCTCTTTATACATATGGGCTTATTCTAAGCGAACTTGAAAGAGATGAGGATGCCATTAGGATTCTTAAAAAGGCAGAAAAAATATATTCTGCTGAGGGCATAAGCGAGGCTCTAATAAGTTTATACCAAGATATGGCGAATATATATCTGGACATGGAAAATATAAAAAATGCAGAAGCTTGCCTTAAAAAGGCTCTAAAACTCGCTGAAGAACTAGGTGATCCATCATCAATAGGCGATGCAGCATCAACTGCTGGTGAAATTTTCGAAGTTGCTGGAAATTTTAAAAAAGCGTGTGAATATTATTTAATGGCAGCTGAAGCTTATAAAAATGCTAAGTTGTATGATCTTGCTCTTGAGATTCTTGAAAGAGTAGAATCTTATTTAAATGATCTTCCAAAAGCTACTGCTAAAAGATTTAGAAACAAAGCCTGGGATTTAGAAGATGAGATTAAGAAACTAAAAAGTGAGAAATGAACAAATTAGGGTTTCATTTTTCTTAGTCTGCTATCTATACGAGGTAATTGGGTAAGAGCCGCACTTATTCTGCATAGCAATATTGCTGTTGCTGCATGAATTGCTCTACGAAAAGCATCCTTTTCTTTCTCAGCCTTTTTAATATGTTCTAAAGCATGTTCATAAATGAGTTGGAAAATTCTTTTTTCTGTTTTAGATCCGCCCCAATTAAATGCTTCCAGAAACATTTTCGCTTCATCTATTATCAAGGAACTATATTCCGACCCTGAAGTCTTTGTTGCAAACTTCCTACTATATGATTCAACTAGATCGACTATTTTTGCATTTTCTTCAGAGATCAGCATTATGTTGCTTGTTTCGTATATTTTGTGTAACAATTGAGAATAGGGAGCCTCTCTTAGAAGTTTATTAATAATGTTTCTAAGTGTAATTGACGGTATTCTTATAGCTTCTGGCGGTATATCTTTATTATGTAATTCCTCTATAATACCAAAAAAGAATAGAGGTATAAGAACATCTAATGATTTTGAATAGTTATTAATCAAATTCTTTGTAGATTCAATTATCCCCCATGGGTCAGCTTGCTTGCTTTCTACGATCATTTCCTCCTCGATTGGAG
>JAGGXT010000133.1 GCA_021162905.1 Candidatus Odinarchaeota archaeon
TATTAGAACTTAGTCTTGTAAAGTAATCCTCTTGTATGAGATTTAAAGTATGAGTCCCGTTGATAAGACCTACCAACCCATCTACTAGAGAGGTGGGGTATATGGCAAATGGTAAGAATAAAATTATCAGCACCACAGTAGCTAGTAACGATAGAAGATATATCATTTGAGATAGTATATACTCCAGGTTTCTAAATATGATAATCGACCAAAACATAAGATAGAAGTTTACAAACATAGAAATAAAGACAACTGCAAGAAGTATTTTTAACTTTTTTAGAAGACGTATATTTTGAGCTTTAACTTGAAGTAGAGTATTAATTACCGCTTCCCTAGATTTCTCAAATGACATCAAACCGCTCACAATAAATTCACCTAAATTAGTATGTTATCTTATTATGTTTCTACGCTAAAGTAAAAGAATTTTACTTTTAAAGATCATTTAGAAAATATTAAAAATTCCTTAAGAATTTCATAGTAGGATTTCAATGTTTTCACTAAAGAACTTATTTCAACATACTCATCATCTTTATGAGCTTTTGAGAGAGGAGCAGGACCATATATTAATGCGGGAATTCCCTTTTCGATAAACAGTCTAGCATCTGTAGCCCCAGGCATGCCACCTATTTTTGGTGCAGTACCAGTTGCTCTGCGGATGGCATTAATTACCCGCTGAACTATCTCAGATTTTTCATCCAATTCATATGGGCTTGCCTCAAGGATAACATCAGCATCTATTTTTGCATCAAAAGTTTGCTCTATGCCACGAACTAATAAATTTATTTTTTGCTTTATTGCATTATGAGTAATTAATGGAGTTGTTCTAATATCGACCTCGGCTTCAGCGTAATCGGCAACTATGTTTATCTTTTTTCCACCACTTATTTTTCCAATGTTAACTGTATGAAATCCTAAATATTTATGAGGTGTATATTCAAGTTTCATGTTCTTAATGTTTTGTAATAGGGACATTAATGCTTCAATAGCATTCACCCCTTCATGTGGCATAGATCCATGAGCTGCTTTTCCAAATACCTTAAATCGATACCATAATAACCCCCGCTCACATATGAAGAGTGTGTTGTCGGTTGGTTCGGCAACCATTGCGATATCTGCTTTAATTTTCATATTATTAATAAGATATTTTGTACCCGAGCCTCCAGCCTCCTCATCTATAACCGCTGTGAAAAGTATTTTTCCACCAAACGAATCATATTCATCTAAAAATTTCTTTATAGCTACTACCATAGCAGATAAACCACCGAGCATATCAACGGCTCCACGACCATAGACTTTATTATTTTTTATAATACCTGCGAATGGGTCTATTGTCCATCCAGATGTTGCAGGTACCACATCTAAATGCCCGTTAAGTAGAAGAATTGGACCAGGAGAATCACCACTTATCTCTAAGATCAAATTTGGTCTTTTATCTGTGACATATTCGAGTCTCGGAGTGAAACCAAATTTCTCGAGTTCTGACTTTAACATAAGTGCCGCTGATTCTTCACGCCCTGGAGGATTTTCAGGCTTAGTACGTATTAATTTCTTTAGTAAATCCAACATGAGCTTTATTTCCGCGTCAGACATAAAAATTCACCTCAAAATTACTACTACTGAATATAATAGAGGTATGAAAATTAATGTTTTAATGAAATATATCTTATTGTTATAGTCATTTAGGGCATTATAAGTTGTTTAGCGAGAACTTCAAAAAGTCTTTCAACATTTTGGCCAGTTTTAGAGGAAACTATAATATATTTGAAGTTTTTTTCCTGAGCAAAAGTCTTTATTTCGTCATAATTAATAGCTCTTTCTCTAATTAAATCCGCTTTATTTCCAACTAAGACAAAATTGCGAGCTACATCAGGTCTCTTACCAAAATCAACTTTTAGTTCTTTCTCAACAGCTGGAACCCAAAATTTTTTTAGATCATCAAAAGAGATAGGTTCAGTTAGGTCAAAAACAAAAAGACCGCCAGAAGCCCCTTTAAATAGCCTTAGCATTAACTGCCGAAATTGCTCTTGCCCAGCAAAATCCCAAAGTTGCAAAACAACCTCGAACAAACCATTTTCTAATTCCACATTAACTCTCTTCACAAAAAAAGCAGCTCCTATCGTAGACTTAAGAGTAGTAGGGTCGGGGAACTCACCAGTGACGGTTCTATAAATTAAGCTGGTTTTGCCAACACCAGTGTCACCCATTACCAATATCTTAAAAATTTTCTTAGTATACTTCTGCGACATTTCGATATTACTCACACTCCAAGGGCGCTAAAATACGAAAATTAAAATTTTATTCATACATTAACGCATAATTGATAATATTAATTTATTTTATAATATTTTTTCTTATTGTCACAGAAAAGATTCTCTATTAAAACGTTCTTTTATAAGCAAAAATTGCAAGCTGCCTTAGAATTTTTATATACTGGTTCTCAGGAAAAGTAGATATCTCCTCTAACGCTCTGTTAATAAGATTTTCTGCCTTCTTCATAGCACGATCTACAGCACTAGTTTTCCTTATAAGACTAATAGCTTCATTTATATCATCATCCGTCGGACTCTGTTTTTTTAAAATTTCTAAAATTCTATCTGCTGATTGTTTATCCAGTTCCTGAAGCGCATATACGATCATTATGTTCCCTAATTTATGTTCCTTAATATCCTTTCCGGGCTCTTTTCCTAATTTTTTCGGGTCGCCAAACAAATCTAAATAGTCATCTGTTATTTGAAATGCAAGACCTACATTCCATCCAAAAACGCCAAATTTTTCAATTGCTCCATCAGAAGCATCAGCCGCGATAGCGCCAGCTTTACAACTAGCACTTATGAGAGAAGCCGTCTTTCCACCAATCATCCTTAGGTAATCATCCTCGCTAACACTTCTAAATTGATACTTTGAGAAGTAATCACCCTCTCGCCCAAATTGTTCAAATAATATGTCTAACCGTTCTCCCTCAATCATGTACATTATTGTATCAGAAACCAAGTCCGCAATTTTTAGTGGATTTGGACTTTTAAGTATAGCTTTTTCAATAGCTTCTCTATAATGTAACGAAGCAAGTATGGCAAACTCTAAACCATATTTTTTCCATACTGTCGGCTTACCTCTCCTTAAAATAGAATGATCTATTATATCATCTACGATTAATGAAAAGTTGTGAATCAATTCAATGGCTGCAGCTGGATACATAGCATCTTCTTTTTTGCCTCCAAGTGCTTCACATACCGTTATTGTCAATGCTGGTCGCAGTCTTTTTCCACCAGCCAAAACTTGATGTTCCAAAACTTCTATAAAATCCTTAGATGCGTTAATTCGTAAAACCTCAATCATATATTTTTCAACATCTTTACCTTTCATCATAAGTTCTCTTAACACTTCAGATTCTGGCATAGATTACAACTCCTTATCGTTTGGGCATTTTTCTCTCGTTAACATACTATTTATAATTTTTTAAAGAGAAAGGGAAAAGAAAGGGACAGTATATTAATATCATA
>JAGGXT010000244.1 GCA_021162905.1 Candidatus Odinarchaeota archaeon
ACTATAATGATTATGCAGTTAAATGCGTGGTTTTTGTTTTCGACGACTCACTTGCAAATTTTGAGAAGATATCAGAGATATCTGATGAAATATATTCACTTCTCTATTCCGCTTTTGCTGACATAACACCAAATGCTATTACTGGAGAATTTGATAATGATGGCGTTAGCGAACTAATTGTTTCATTTGGCTACTTATACTATTTTGAATATAATACAAGTACAGGGAAAATAGATTATATAAAATACCTAGCATCGCCAGAAATTGGAGCAATATCCGCATCACCAGTACTTTTAGCAGAAGACTTGGATCTTGATTATAAAGATGAGCTGATTGTCGTAGAGCCTACTAGCAGCTCATTTAATGTTTTCATACTTGATTTAAACAGTACTGATATTGAAACTGTACATTCGATGTTTGATCCTCTCCTCTTAGGAAGTTCAGTAATGCCACGTATAAATGCTATAGTCGGCAATTTTGATGACGATCCGTATCTTGAATTTGCAGTTGCATTTCATATCGGTGATTATGCCATTTATATAGATAATAAGGGGATTGCGTTTTTTGGTGATGTAACTGAAAATTATAAAGTAGTATCCCTTGAGTATAAAAAGGGAAAAGACCCTATAATGACACCAGTACTCATTCCAGTTTCTTTAAGTGGAAGAATATTGCTTCATTACACAGGTTTGCATAATCAAAGTATCTCTGCTCCGTACATAATTGCTGCCATGGCAGCACCACCTACAGTTGAGGGAATTTCTCAAAATTATGAGTCAACAAGTACCCTCTTTGGTACAGCAGTTAGTAAAACTACTACCGAATCTAATGGCTATACGGTATCTACTGGTGTCACGTTGTCCTTCGAAGCAGGAGACATTTTCAAAATAGTAGACATTCATGCATCTGTTACCCTTTCAAGGGAACTTTCAAAAACACATACTGTAGCACAAACAATACAAGAGTGCAGAGAATTCGCTGGAGATTACTCCCATGACTACGTTATCTTTGAAACGGTAACATATGACAATTACTACTATGAAGTACTTGTTCATCCGAATAAAACAGTAATTGGCCAAATTATGGCAATTAGCGTTCCAAATACACCAACTGTATATAAATGGACTGTTGAATACTTTAATAGTCATAATGAAGAATATCCAGACATTGGAAGTGAGACTTTTAATCATACAATTGGGAAAGTATGGACCTACCTTACAAGGGAAGACGTAGCAAAATTAGAGTCTAAGTATATTTCGAAAGGATTTTGGAAGTCTGATGGAACAATGACTGTTGGATCTGGGCAAGGTGTAAACAGCATAGAGATTAACTTAGAGGAAGAAGAAACTACAGAAATTACTACCACAATTGGTGTAGAGTTTGAGGCTGGAGTTGCAATAGCAGGAGTTGGGCTTTCTGTAAGTTGTGGTCTAAGCTCGTCATACATGTATTCTATTAGTATTGGCAGGTCAACAAAATACAGAGGCGATATTGGTGACATTGATCCATCAGATTACAACACGTATAAATACTCTGTTGGTTTAGTTGTATATAACTTTTACAGAGAGGAGAATAATTTAGCTTATCAAGTAGTGAACTACTGGGTAGAAGACTATACTGGCCCTCGCGACTCAGGGTCTACTGATTTCGGTAATATAACCGATAATTCGGTATTCTCAAACATAATTTCACAGATCAGTGAGATAACAGGGCTTAGTCCAGAGATTGTTGTTTTAGGATTAGGTGCAGTCACTGTTATAGGTATTGGTGGAACTTTGTTTAAGGCTATACACAGAGGCGGAAAGAGAAGAAAGGCCCCAAAGAAGAGAAAAACACGTAGGAGAAAGTAAAGTAGTATTTGCGTAAAATACAGTATAATATAATATACACATTCTTTTTTTAGCTTTATATTGCTGTATTTGTAAGTCAAAAATAGCAATAAAGAGTCTCTTTCTGTAATTGGTGATAGGCTCTTGATTTACATTATCATAGAGGTTGTAACTCTTATTGCTATTGCAATTTTTATTACTTCCTTTCTATGATGACATTTTGTTTTCAGATATTGAGGAAATATATTAGTTCAAGGAATGATACCCCAAGCAGAAGAGATGCAAATGTCACAAGAGATAAATCTTTCATAACATCTTTTACGTCTACTCTAAAATACTGTGCTGTAAACACAAGGCAAGGATGTACAGGCGAGATTATGTAACCCATCATAGTCGAGTAATACAAGATCGCAAAATTAAGGGGAGACATCGTACCGAATTTAATAATGTAGATGGGAATTAAAATTACAAGAGGTGTTGATAAACGGCCAGTAAGTACACCCAACGCAAAACTAGCTACAATTAGTATCAAGTAAGGAGAAAAACTTGTTTCTCTGAAAATATTTGGGACTCCCGAATTTATGAAAATGTTTTGATAAAGGAAAATGGCTATTATTAGAAAGAAAAAATCCCATGGTTTTGAGCTTTTGAAAACCTCTGTAAATGTCTTTGTATCTACTTTTGTGAAAAGTATAAGTAACAAAAGACTTACCGTCACACCTATGAAGGTTGCAAGGTACTTAATATTAAAGATGATTTTTAGAGTAATATCTATAATTGGTGCAAGTAAAAGGACTAACAATGGCTTAAGAAATTTTGCTATGCTTATGTTTTTGGCTTTTGTGCCGTCTTTAACATTTTTTAAGAGCAAAAATACACCCAGTACAAGAGAGACAAGAAATGCAGGAAATACAAAGGCAGCTGCAATATATGTAGCAAGCCCCGCAAGCTCTGCTCCGATTATGAGAGCAGTAGCAAGAGGATAAATTAAGTGAAAGATATGACGGAACCACTCATTTATACTTGCTTTTCTGATGGATGAAACCTCATCTGTAGTTTTTTCAACCATCGGTGCCGAAAATAAAGCACCCCCGGGCATTGGAAGAAGTCCAAGAACAGCAGGAGAAAAAATAAGAAGTGTTTTTTTGCTGAATTTATAGTTTTTAATCATTTCATCGAGCATTCCAGTTTTATTTAATAGCCCACCAATAATCGGGATTATGCCTACAGCCGTGGCTAATAACAGATATTCGATATTAAAGAAAGTAGAATACAGATGGAAAAATAGCAGCTCTAAGGGAATTGTAACTATCCCCAAGAAGATTGAAGCAGCAAAAATCCCTACGGTGATACTCTTTTTTGATAGAATTAAAATTATTACTACTGAAATGATAAATGCAAGAATTGCAATTGTGTTCATTCAATATCCTCCTACAAGGTAAGATAATTAAATCCTCTTAAATTCTTTCAGTTTTTCATTATAATCATTATTATTAGTGCATTTACTATTACTACCCTACCTACGCGAATATTCCAAAATTAGCAAAAAGATTAAAACTTATAAAACGCACAGGATAGCATAATGACATAAAGGATTCTACTTATTATCTGATGAAAAAGCAAATTATTAAGGCTGTGGCAAGCTTGAATGAAGATTATGGCAATGGAAGATATTATAAGCTTATGGCAAAGTTTTATGATCAAGAATATGGTATAAGTTATGTGGACATGCTCTTTTTTTCAAAACTTGCTAGAAAATATGGTGGCCCCATTCTTGAGCTGGGGTGTGGAACTGGTAGACTTGCCTTACCATTAGCTGAACTTGGATTTGAAGTGTGGGGTCTTGACGTATCAGACGAAATGCTAAATGAGTTTAGAAGAAAAATAGAAGCGCATGAAAGAAAAGAAGAATTAAAAATTAAACTCATTAAAAAGAATATGAAGAAATTTGAACTGGAAAAGAAGTTCAATTTGATATTCTCAGCTGGAAATACATTCCTACACCTTCTAACTAAAGATGCTCAAATAAGGACACTTAAGTGCATTTCGAGGCATCTATCTGATAATGGCGTCGTAGTAATAGACATTTTTAATCCGACGCCAGAGAAGCTTGAGGGTGGTAACCTCTATAGAATGAATGCTTTCCCTGTTTTCTACAAAGGAGAAAAGTACTTGGTTTATTCTCAAAGCAAGCATCTTTCCAAAAAGAAAATGATAATCGTAGAGAAAAGGTATGTAAAAATTTTAGAGGGTATGGAAGGGGAGGAACTTAGAGTTAGTTTCCAATTGAGATATATCTACAAGCATGAATTGGACAACTTAATGAATTCTGCAAACTTAGAACCAGTGGAAGTATATGGAGACTATCTCGGGAATCCATATGATTCAAATTCTGAGCGAATCATTTATGTTGCAAAAA
>JAGGXT010000183.1 GCA_021162905.1 Candidatus Odinarchaeota archaeon
AACGAGCGACGAAGTTATAAGTTTTTCATATCAGACTATTTTATTCTTGTAAATTTTTAGGCTTACCAGCGATCCTATATTTTTCTTTAGTTCTAGATGTAACTACTGATATAATATGGTTACATGGAAAAAGAGAGTATAATACTCAGAACTGGAGAATCAGACTTGTAAGGAGATTCTAGAAATACGTACCTCGTATCCCTTAAAGCTTAATTTCATCAGTTTTTGAAACTAAGGCATTTAAATTTTCACTGATATAACTGTTGCTCGAAAAGTTGCAACAATATTTTATACTTTCCTATATTAAAGGATATTAGGTGTATATGGATGAAGAATATTACTTCCGATTTTGCAGTAGAAACAGAGAGGCTCACTAAAACATTTGGCAAAATAAAAGCAGTCGATTCCGTATCTCTAAAGATTCGAAGAGGTGAAATTTTTGGACTCATAGGTCCTAATGGTGCAGGGAAAACCACATTCATTCGTCTTCTTATTGGCTTACTAAGGCCGGATAGTGGTAATGGTCGTATTTTAGGTTGTCCAATAGATACCCTGACACCAGAAGTGAAGAGGAAGATAGGATATATGCCACAATCAAAATCACTATATCCAGATTTAACTGCAAAAGAGAATATAGAGTTTTTTGCTCGGCTTAATGGACTTTTGGATAAAGAGATAAGAGGAAAACATATTGAAAATGTAATAAGGCTTGTAGAAATTGAAAAATGGGCTAACATGGTTGTTTCAGAGCTTAGTGGTGGCACTCAACAAAGAGTTTCATTAGCTTGCGCAATTGTTCACGATCCAGATTTACTTCTTCTGGATGAGCCTACTGTAGGGATTAGCCCAAATCTTAGAAAGAGCTTTTGGAACTATTTTAAGTCTCTTACAGAAAGAGGTAAGACCATTATTGTTACAACTCATTATCTTGAGGAGGCAATTAATTGTGATAGAATAGCATTGATGCATAACGGAAAAATATTAGCCATGGGAACTGTCTCAGAAATTATGTCTCTTCTGCCTCATGGCAAGTCACTTGTGCTGAAACTCGGAAAGAAAATAGAGGAGGGGATCATTGAGAAACTCACATCACTTTTTGATGTTTCTGTAACTATTACGGGAGAGCTTAATATCAGTATTGGTTATAGTGATGACTCGATAGTTGGTGATGTAATTAGTTTTCTTAAGAAGAATAACATTCTAATAAAGTCGGTGGAAATTAGGATGCCCTCACTTGATGACGTTTTCATTTACTTGATAAGGAGACAAAACGAGAATATCTTCTCTGAGGTGTAATCCATGAATTTTCAAAATGTTAAAATTATTGTCATACGAATTTTTCGCCAACTTAGGAGAGATAAGAGAACTTTAGGTTTAATGATAATTGGTCCTATTCTTGTTACGTTTCTTTTCTCATACGCCTTTGCGGGAGAAGTTAAAAATGTTCCAGTTGCCATTGCAAATCAAGATGAGGCTTTTGAAGACATATTAGCATCTGTCATTATAGATGAGATGAGAAAAAACGAGAGCTTTAACATAAATGAGATAAGAGATCTTAATGTTAATTGGAGCGAATTTGGTAAATCGATACAAGCAATAATAATATTTCCTAAGAATTTTACTAGGAATTTGTTGATAGGAAAAAATGTTACCTTGCAAGTTTGGATTAATGTTTCTCTTCAATATTACGCAACATTAATCTCTAATTTTATTTCGTCAACGGTAAGTGATGTAATGCAGGATTATTTTGGAGCCATTGGGATTTCATTTGATTTCAACATCACAGTCCAGCAACATATACCACCGCCAGTGGGTATGGATCAAAAATTAAACATCACCATTGTTAATCTGGATTCCAGTTTTGAGATAGTATTCGGAGATTTGATAGTCTCTAAACTGGCAAGTGACGATGACGTAAGTGTTTCCATTGTTAAAACACGAGAAGATTGCACAGATGCCATAAAGAAAAGGAAGAGTATCGTAAGTCTGTGGATACCTTCAAATTTTACAAAATCCTTACTCCTTAGAAATGGCTCAGTAGCAGAAATTTTCATTAATGGTATAGAGAGAGACGAAGTTTCAGTTGCCTTAAAAAGTATTCAAAGCGCAATTAGTGACTCGATATCCAAAGTCTTAAACATAAGCAGCTATGAGGTCACTAAAAATTACATCTATGGTAGCGAAGATTTGCTCATGATAGACCTTGTAGGGCCCTCGGTTATGGGTTTCATTTCTATGTTTTTTGCATTTATAATCTCTGGTGTTTTCTTCCTACGCGAGAGACTTCAAGGAACATTAGAAAGAATGTTAGCTTCTCCCTTAGTGAAGACAGAAATAATCTTTGGATATTTGATTGCATTCTTAATAGTAGCAACTATACAGTCAACACTTGTTGTTCTGACAATTATTTTCTTCTCTACACGAATAATTTCGAGTCTTTTATTCATTTATATACTAGTTCTTCTATGCACAATGGGAAGCGTTAGTCTGGCAATTTTCATATCGTCATTCATGAAAACAGAGTTACAGGTTATACAAATGATACCCATTTATATAGTTCCTCAAATCTTTTTAAGTGGAATGTTTATTTCATTGAGGGTTTTACCTGAAGTACTGGTGCCCATTGCATATATATTCCCACTAACATATTATGTTTCAGCCGCGAAGGCAATAGCCTTTATGAATGCTTCACTAGCTGATATATGGCTCGAACTTTCTGTTTTAGTTGGATACTTTATATTAGGACTCATTTTAAGTATAAAGGGATTCAGAAAAACAGTAGCTTAAATGTAATTATTTTATAGTAAAGTTATTACTATACTTTTTTAT